>JAZRYQ010000141.1:0-5149 GCA_045600805.1 Candidatus Alloscillospira sp.
CCCGTGAGATACATAACGCAGCGCTCAAAGCCGAGTCCGAAGCCCGCGTGACGCGCGGAACCGTATTTGCGCAGGTCAAGATAGAAACCGTAATCCTCTTCACGAAGTCCCATTTCCTTCATACGCGCAAGCAGCTTTTCGTAGTCGTCCTCACGCTGGCTGCCGCCGATGATCTCGCCGATGCCGGGTACAAGGCAATCGACCGCGGCAACGGTCTTTCCGTCGGGATTCATCTTCATGTAAAACGCCTTGATGTCCTTCGGATAATCGGTCACGAATACCGGTCTTCCGAAAATCTTTTCTGTAAGATAGCGCTCATGCTCCGTCTGCAGGTCACAGCCCCAGCTTACGGGATATTCAAATTCATCGTTGTGCTTTGAAAGTATCTCGACAGCTTCGGTGTAGGTCACTCTTGCAAAATCGTTGCTGACTACATTGTTCAGTCTGTCAAGAAGCCCCTTGTCAATAAAGCTGTTGAAGAAATTCATCTCCTCGGGAGCGTTTTCAAGAACATATCGGATGATATATTTGAGCATACTTTCGGCAAGGATCATATCGTCATCGAGGTCGGCAAAAGCCATTTCCGGCTCGATCATCCAGAACTCCGCGGCATGGCGCGTCGTGTTTGAATTTTCCGCTCGGAATGTCGGTCCGAATGTATAAATGTTTTTGAACGCCATGGCAAAGGTCTCGCCGTTGAGCTGACCGGAAACGGTCAGATTTGTCGGTTTATTGAAGAAATCTTTTTTGTAATCGACCGTGCCGTCCTCGTTTTTCGGCAGATCGTTTAAATCAAGCGTCGTCACCTGGAACATTTCGCCTGCGCCCTCGCAGTCCGAGCCCGTTATGATCGGTGTGTGAACATAAACGAAGTCGCGCTCCTGGAAAAACCTGTGTATTGCGTAAGCAATAAGGGAACGAACGCGGAAAACAGCCTCAAACGTATTTGTTCTCGGACGGAGATGCGATATCGTTCTCAAATACTCCAGCGAGTGGCGCTTTTTCTGAAGCGGATAATCCGGCGTGGATCCGCCTTCGATAATGACCTCTGCAGCGTGGATCTCAAAGGGCTGCTTTGCTTCGGGCGTCATAATAAGCTGACCGGTGACAATAACGGCAGAGCCGACGTTCAAATGTGAGATATCATTGAAATTATTGAGATTATCAGAGTAGACCACCTGCAGCGGTTCAAAAAACGTGCCGTCATTGATAACGAGAAAACCGAAGGTTTTTGAATCTCTCTTGCTGCGCAGCCATCCTCCGATGGTTACTTCTTTGCCCGCGAATTCGTCTTTTCTGCGGAACAGATCTCTGATGTTTACCAATTCCATGATTACTCCTCCTAAAAATGAACGTATAGAATAATATAGCACACTTTTATCAATTAATCAAGCAAAACGCTCCGATTATACGTTACAAACGCTCCGATTATACGTTCCAAATTAAGCCGGCGGCAAGCACCACGAGCGGGAGCGTGATAATGGCAAGAAGCGTCGATAAGCACACGCCCTTTACGGCGTATGTGTATTCAAAGCCGGCTTTTTGCGAATAGATTGCCGTGTTGATCGCAATAGGCGCCGACGCTGATATAAGCGTAGCTATTCTCACGTTAATGTATTCGCCCGGTATCAGAAACAGGACAAGGATCGTCGCGAGCGGTATCAGGACAAGTCTTACAGCGGCAAGTCCGTAAAGGCGGCCGGTCGTGAAAATTTCTTTGAAATTCGTCTTGCCGATGTAAACGCCGAGAACGACCATCGCAACAGGGCTGTTGCAGGCAGAAAGCGTTGTGACGCAATCCCGAATGACATTTGGGATTCTGATGCCGCAGAAGAAAATGATAAACCCGACGATAAGCGAAATCGTAATGGGACTTGTGAAAAGGCTTTTGACGTTAACTTTTTCGTCCTTTTTGCGCATGATCAGCACATTGTACACCCACATCGCAACGCTCTGCAAAAGGAAAAAGCCCGTCACGCACAGAACATTCCCCGCGCCGAGCACGGATGTCACAAGCGGTAGTCCCATAAATCCCGCATTTGCAAACGCGCTTCCGAAATGCTCCATCGGATTTTTACGGAACAGGAGGGCGGAAATCGCAAAGCATACGGCAAGCGCAAGCGCTCCCGCCATAAGTGAAAACAGAACGATTTTCACACTCTCGGGCGTTCTGTCAACAAACAGCGAATTCAATATTACGCACGGCACGACCGCGTAAATCAACAGATTTGCGATTGATTTTGAGCCGTCCTCCGTTACGAGCTTTGCTTTATACAGGCATACCCCTATCACGATAAAAATAAACATTTTTATCAGCTGCATTATGATTATTCTTGCGCTTTCTATCATAGCTCTTACCCCACAGTTACAAAAAATGGACGTATGGATATACGCCCATTTTACATGGATTGAACTTAATATGCAATCATATATTTTGAAATTTCCCAGCTTGATACACGCGTGTTATATTCGTGTATTTCGGCCTGCTTGCCGAGAATATACTGCGTCGAAACATGCTCGCCGAGTGTATCCATTAAAAGCTTATTCTGTTTAAGGCACGAAATGGCCTCCTCGAGCGATTTCGGCAGACCGGTTATGCCGTGTTCAAGCCTTGTCTGCATATCCATGTCAAAAATATTCTCCGTTATCTCTTTCGGCGGCATCATTCCCTTTTCGATTCCGTCAAGACCTGCGGCAAGGCATACGGCCAAAGCAAGATACGGGTTACAGGACGGGTCGGGGCATCTCAGCTCAACGCGCGTACTCTGTCCTCTTGCGCTCGGAACGCGCACAAGCGCGCTTCTGTTGGAAGCAGACCACGCCACATAGCACGGCGCTTCAAACCCGGGCACAAGGCGTTTATAGGAATTGATGAGCGGATTTGTGAGAGCACAAATTCCCTTGATGTGATAAAGCAGTCCCGCGATGAAGCTGTATGCCTCTTTGGAAAGCTTCCTTTCGTCTTTTTCGTCGAAGAAAACGTTCTTTCCGTCACGAAACAGCGACATATTGATATGCATACCCGAGCCGGCAATACCGAAAATCGGCTTCGGCATAAACGTCGCGTGAAGTCCGTTTTTCTGCGCAATTGATTTTACGGCGAGCTTAAATGTCATGATATTGTCTGCCGCGTGCATCGCCTCGGCGTATTTGAAGTCGATTTCATGCTGGCCTGCGGCGTTTTCGTGGTGCGACGCCTCGATTTCAAAATCCATTGCCTCCAGCGCAAGGCAAACCTCGCGGCGCGTGACCTGTCCGTGGTCAAGCGGGCCTAAATCAAAATAGCTTGCCTCGTCGCTTGTCTTTGTCGTCGGTCTTCCCTTTTCGTCCGTTTCAAAGAGGAAGAACTCGCACTCCGGTCCGACGTTGAAGGTGTAGCCCATGCCGGCAGCGCGGTTTAGAACGCGCTTTAAAACACCTCGCGGGTCACCGATAAACGGCGTTCCGTTCGGATTGTAAACATCGCATATAAGTCTTGCGACTTTTCCGTTATGCGGATGCCACGGAATGACTCTGAACGAATTTAAATCGGGATAAAGATACTGGTCAGACTCATTTATGCGCGTAAAGCCTTCAATGGATGAGCCGTCAATGGCAATTTTGTTGTCAAGAGCTTTTTCTATCTGAGACTTTGTGATCGCGACATTTTTAAGCTGACCGAAAATATCCGCAAACTGCATACGGACAAACTCGATATCTCCTTCACGAACGATACGCAGTACGTCTTCTCTTGTATATTTTGCCATGATAGTATCCCCTTTCAAAAGAAAACGGAACATCGCACCGTAGGACAGCGCCCTGTTCCGATTAGGAGATTATATATTAAATACCGAACTTTGTCAATCGGCAGAAGATGCTATAAACGAGTATTTTTGCTGCTTATGCGTTGGATCATGATTTGTCAAAGCATACTTTCTGTGGTAAGATACTTTCACTGTCAAAGCATACGGAGCGAAATCAAATGAAGATCACACAAATCGCAGCCGGATACAGGAATGAGTGCAAGCTGAAAAACATCATTCTTGGCATTATCGGCTCGGCTGTTGTCGCTTTCGGGACATATAATATCCACGATGTAGCGGATATAACCGAGGGCGGCATTTTAGGGCTTAATCTGCTTCTTGAATACTGGCTCGGCATTTCCCCTGCTTATACAAATATTATACTTACGCTGATTTGCTTTGCCATCGGCAGGAAGGCACTCGGCAAGGGTTTTATCGTGTATTCTGCCGTTTTTACCGCGGCATTTTCGCTGTTTTACCGCGCGCTGGAGGCTTTTACACCGCGATTTTTCCCGCAAATCGCGGAATACCCGTGGCTTGCGGCAATAACAGGCGCTTTGTTTGTCGGTGTTGGCGTCGGACTGAGCGTCCGTTCCGGCGGCGCGCAATTCGGAGATGACGCGCTTGCAATGGCGTTTCGCCGCTTTTTCGGAGTAAAGCTCAGCACGGTGTATCTGTGCAGCGACCTGACTGTTCTGCTGCTCTCGCTGACGTACATTCCGCTGAAAAGAATACTCTGTTCTCTTCTGACGGTCATCCTCTCCGGACAGATCATTGAGCTCATCGCCAATATCGGAAATACAAAACAAAATGGACAGCAATGAGGCAGGATCCGCCATGTGCCTGTTTCGCAGTACACGGCATTTGCCCGTCAGGACGGCTTCATTCAAAAAACCAGCTTTTGTCCGATAGACAAAAGCTGGTTTTTTGTTGGTGGAGATCCACCAAATTACACGTTTCGGTAGGTAAAGCCCCAAAAAGGTACGCCTGCGGGTCGTTAAATGCTGCGCACTCTCTGGACAAACCGGGATTTAGCGGTTCATCCATTCTTTTAGTCGAGTAAACACTTCTTCCTTATCTTTCACAGGTATTACCCCACTCTTATTCACTGCATAATGATGACCAAACTCGCTATCAGTATAAGTGTTCCCGCCGAGTACAATAGGCTTGTCATATCTTGGCCTTACGTGTATATGAAGATGAGGATCAGGCGCCGACTCTTTATAAAAATTATTCATCAAGCAACACCAAGTACATAGAGTTGCTCCTAAAACAGTCGTTAAGCATGCCTCCACTTTACAAATCAGACTGCGAAGCTCGTCCCATTCGTCATCTGTCAGCTCTGACAATGAATTGCAATGACGCTT
>JAZRYQ010000142.1:0-2138 GCA_045600805.1 Candidatus Alloscillospira sp.
GTCATTGATGATATAGCCGTAGGGCGCTGCACAGATCCACTGCCCATCCTGCTGACGGCGCTTGATGACGTTCCGCACTTTTTTGGAAGTGTCCGTGACAGGCATTTCGTTGATGAGGAACTGGAACTGGATTTTCAGCCAATCATCGTCGTTGGGAAAGTCTATGCCGTCGCCGATAGAAATAATGCGTACCCCTGCGTCGCGCAGGTCTTCCAGTTCCACAAGTCCGCGGCTGTTGCGGCGGGAGAAACGGGAGAAGTCCTTGACAACGAGAATGTCGTACTTGTGCGACATAAGTCCACGCCGCATCTCCTGATACCCCTCGCGCTGCTCAAAGGTATAGCCGGAGCGGTCACGGTCTTCAAAGAAGGTGAGCGTGCTGCCCGGAAATCGTGTTTTTACATAGTCCGAAAGGATGGCCTTCTGGTTTTCGATGGACACATTGTCCCGATCCAGCTCATCATCCACGGAGATGCGGCAGTAACCCGCAATATCAAATGTTTCAGTCATGGTCATTCACCCTTGCTGTTCACTCGGTAGCCCACGGCGATGATGGCGTCCAGATTATAAAAGTTGGTAGGCTTCGTAGAAAATTCGGAAATCCCGAATTTTCTTATAGAGGTGTTCTTATCAAATTCTTCTTCCTCAAAGATATGCGTCAAATGCTCGCTGACGTTGGATTTGCTGGAATCGAACAGCTCGGCGATGCCGCTTTGCGTCAGCCAGAAGGTTTCATCCTGAAAGAGCACATTCACAAATTCTTTTCCGTTTTCGTCACTGTAAAGAAGAATCTCACCTTGACCGATCATTTCATTTTCCATTTGTACCGTCTCCTGTTTTATCTGAGTCCATTCAGCTTATTTTGATGCGCTATTGATACGCTTTTTCCTGACTGCTGTCTGTATTTTCGTCTGTACGATATTTTCGTACAATTCGGCTTCGCCCAATGCTTTCAGTACAATGCGGTTCCGCTTTATCTTCTTTTATAATTGCATTTGCAGACAATATTGTATCACTGCTTTTTACAGATTTCAATACTTTCCGCGAAATTTGCAAAAAAGTTTACAGATTGGGAAAGGACGGCACTTGAAACGCCGCCCTTCCATCGTTATCTGTTCTCCGAGAACCTTACAGCTCCGGGCCTGCCCGTTTTGCAAGCTTTGCAGGTTTTGTGCCTTTCGTCTGTTCGCGGAGAGTCTGCAGCTTTTCCATCACGGACGGCTTGTCGGGACTTGCCTCCCGTGCCCGCCGGACTTCCAGTTCTGCCAGTCTCTTTTTATTATAGGCGAGCAGATCGAGCGTCCCTTGATACAGGTCTTTCTCGCCGGACTCGAATACGGTGACAAAATAGCCCTTCTTTTTCCATTCGGCGTAAACGTCTTTCAGCGGTGCCCGAAGCTGCGGATCATTTTTCTCTGCCCTGGTCAGCCAGATTTCCACGTCCTTGGTTTTATCGAAAACATTCATTTCCATGTGATTCACGCTCCTTTACCACTATTTTCCTCATCTTTCCTGCAGTTTATTCCGCTGATTCCGTTCTGCCACGTTCAGAATCTCCTTCGGGATGCTGTCCACCAGCGCGTGAAGGTCGCGGAGCTCCTGTTCCATCCCGGCGTATTTTAGCCGATTGGCGATTTTCTGTCTGCCCGCGTCCTCGGCAGCTTCCAGTATCGATTCCAAAGCCGCGTTTTCAGTGGTGAGCGTCTTGTATTCGGTGTCGTACTTTTTCAGCTGGGTTTTCATCTTCTCCACACCGGGGATATACTCGTCCAGCAGGCCGGTAATCTCTGCCGTGCTGGATTTGGCGTTCAGCGGATTCATGCCGGACAGCAGTTCCACGAGCCTGTCTTTGAGACTGTTCAAGTGGTTCCAGTTCCGGATACTTTTTGACCATGTGTTTCCAGAACTCATCCTGCCACCTAGTCAACTTTTTCTTGTTCCCGATGATATCCTTTGTCGAAAGTCTTCCATCTTCCGTCAGCCACACGAGGTCGTATCGCAGCTGACATGAAAAAAGGAGAAACGATCGCGGATGTTCTGCGTGTGCGCTCTCCGCATTATGAAAAATACGCGGATATAACGGTAGACTGCGACGGTCTGACGCATGAACAGGTGCTGGAAACCGTAATAGACAAGAT
>JAZRYQ010000143.1:0-12434 GCA_045600805.1 Candidatus Alloscillospira sp.
TGCCATCTGTACCTGCCGAAATTTGATGATATGACGACCGACGAATTATATGCCTATCTCGGCGAATTCCGCTCGGATAATCTTTACGCGGTCGCAGAGCTTTTCCGCCGCGGTGAGACAGTGGAAAAAATCCACGAGGTCACGATGATAACGGAGGTTTTCCTGGAGGCGATTCAAGGCATCACCGAGATGGAAAACATGCTCCGCGAAAAACCGATGGATATAAGAAGGCTGACAGGCGCCAAAGCGCTCGGCTTTTCCGACCGTTTTATCGCGCAGCTCTGGAATACGACGGAGTCTGCCGTCTGTGCGCTTCGGAAAGAAAACGGTATCAAGCCTGTGTTCCGAATGGTGGACACACTTCACACGGGAAAATATATCGCGTATCTGTACTCGACGTATCTCAATCTTCTTGACGATACGATCGTCAACGAATCAAGACTGACGGATAAGAAGAAAATCATTACGCTCGGCGCAGGACCGATAAGAATAGGCCAGGGCGTTGAATTTGACTATTCTACTGTCCATGCGGTGCAGACTATCAAAAAATCGGGCTATGAAGCCATCATCATCAACAACAATCCCGAAACGGTCTCCACAGATTATACGACGGCGGATAAGCTCTATTTTGAGCCGCTCACGCCCGAAGACGTTATGAATATCGTCGAGTTTGAAAACCCCGAGGGCGTCATCGCTTCACTCGGCGGGCAGACGGCGATAAATCTTGCAGACCCCCTGGCAGCGCGCGGCGTTAAGATCATCGGCACGGACTGCGCGGCGATCGAAAAAGCCGAAAACCGTGACAGCTTTGAAAAGGTGCTTGAAAATCTCGATATCCCGCAGCCGAAGGGCAGAGCCGTGACGAATATTGAGGAGGGTGTCCGCGCCGCGGAGGAAATCGGATATCCCGTGCTTGTCAGACCGAGCTTCGTTCTCGGCGGCAGAGCAATGGAAATTGTCGCAAAAGAAGTCCATCTGCGCCATTATCTGAAAAACGCTGTTGAAATTGACGTTGATAAACCTGTGCTTGTGGATAAATACATCCAGGGCAAGGAAGTTGAGGTCGATGCAATATGCGACGGTGTAGATGTGTTCGTACCCGGTATCATGGAGCTTGTTGAGCGCACGGGTATCCACTCCGGAGACTCGATAAGCGTTTATCCGACATACAGTATATCGGATAAGGTCAAGGGCACGATACTGCAATACGCCAAAAAGCTCGGACTCGGTATCGGCATCATCGGACTTTATAATATACAGTTTATCGTCGATAAAAATGACAATGTGTATATCATCGAGGTAAACCCACGCTCTTCCAGAACGGTGCCGTTCCTTTCCAAGGCAACGGGGTACAGCCTTGCCGATATCGCAACGGAGGTCATCCTCGGAAAAAGCTTAAAGGAGCAGGGAATATTCACAATATACCCGAATGAGAAAAAGCGCTGGTATGTCAAGGTGCCGGTGTTCTCGTTCAATAAAATCCGCGGACTTGACGCCTATCTGTCACCGGAAATGAAATCAACGGGCGAGGCGATCGGGTATGACGAAAAGCTTCATCGCGCGATGTACAAAGCGCTCGTAGCGTCCGGCATGAACATTCAGAATTACGGCACGGTGCTTGTTACGCTTGCCGATGAGGACAAGGAAGAGGCGCTTCCGCTTGTGAAGCGGTTTTATGAAATGGGCTACAATATCGAAGCGACGATAGGCACAGCAAATTTCCTCAAAGAGCACGGCATAAAAACGCGTGTTCGCGGAAAACTGTCAGAGGGAAGCAATGAGATATTGGAGTCAATACGGGCAGGCTATGTGAGCTATATCATCAATACAAGAGCGATACTGTCCGGCGTTCATTATGAGGACGGCGTCGCGATAAGGCGCTGTGCAACGGAAAACAACGTGACGATCTTCACCTCGCTCGATACCGTCCGCGTCCTGCTCGACGTGCTTGAAGAAACGACCATGATGATATCGACGATAGATGCAAAATAAATGCGCGTTCTGAGCAAAAATTTGATTAAATTTGCGCCTTGACGTAAAAACATCGTTGTGTTAAACTTTTTCCGTAAAAATCCCCGCGTAACTGACGGATTGTCGTGGAGCACCACGGAGAAGCGCGCGGGATCGTAAAGCCGACCGTCTGGGCGCAATTATTTCATCCATGAAGTAATTGCGCCCAAAATCATTTTATAATCAAATTTCAGAATAGGAGAAATGCAAAATGGCAAAAACACTTGTTTACACGGGTAAGACAAAGGATGTATTTTCACTTGACAACGGTAATTATCTTCTGAAGTTTAAAGATGACTGCACGGGCAAGGACGGCGTTTTTGACCCCGGTGAAAACTCCGTGGGACTTACGATCGACGGCGTCGGAGATGTGAATCTGCGTATGTCGATATATTTCTTCGAAAAAGTGAACGCCGCCGGCATTAAAACACATTATGTAAATGCAAACCTTGCGGACACGACCATGGAAGTTCTCCCTGCCAGGGTTTTCGGAAAAGGTCTTGAGGTCATCTGCCGTCATAAGGCTGTCGGCAGCTTCTTCCGCCGTTACAGCGATTATATCGAGGAGGGTGCAGACCTTCCCGCATACGTTGAAATGACTTTCAAAAACGACGAAAAGGGCGATCCGCTCGTGACAAAGGAAGGACTTACCGCGCTCGGCGTCATGACCGATGCCCAGTATGACAGCATCAAGGAAATGACGCAGAAGATTACCAAGATCGTTGCCGATGACTTAAAGGAAAAAGGCCTTGTCCTTTATGATATCAAATTTGAATTCGGCTATGACGCAAACGGTGACGTTATGCTTATCGACGAGATCGCCTCGGGCAATATGCGCGTATACAAGGACGGAAAATATATCGAGCCGATGACGCTTTCCGAGCTGTTCTTTGCATAAGGCGGTATAGCACGTTATGGGTGGATTCTTCGGTATAGCTTCAAAAAATGACTGCATATTTGATGTCTTCTGCGGTGTTGACTATCATTCCCACCTCGGAACAAGAAGAGGCGGTATGGCAGCGTATGACAAGGATATCGGTTTGCAGCGCGAAATCCATAATATTGAAAAAGCGCCGTTCCGCACGAAATTCGAGCATGCGCTCGATGACATGACCGGCACCTCGGCGATCGGCTGCATAAGTGACACAGACCCGCAGCCGATGCTCATCCGCTCAAAGCACGGAACATATGCGATCTGCATCATCGGCGTCATCCGAAATTCCGAGGAGCTGATACGCGAATATTTTGCCGAAACAGGCGGGCATTTTGACGCGATGACAGGCGGAGCCGTAAATTCGACAGAGCTTGTTGCCGCATTGATAGACCGTAAGGACGGTATAGTCGCGGGCATAAAATTCGCGCAGGAATCAATAATCGGCACGGCGTCGATCCTTGTTCTCGGACACGACGGCAGTATCATTGCCGCGCGTGATAAGCTCGGGAGGCTTCCCGTGCTTATCGGCAGACGTGAGGACGGTTTCTGCGTGTCGTTTGAGTCGTTTGCCTATAAGAAAATGGGCTTCGACGATTATAAGGAGCTCGGTCCGGGGGAAATCGTGAGAATAAGGCCGGACGAAGTGACGGAGCTTTCACAGCCGGGTGAAAATATGCGTATCTGCGCGTTTTTGTGGTCGTATTACGGTTATCCGACGTCGAATTATGAGGGCGTCAACGTCGAAACGATGCGGTACAGAAACGGCAGGATCATGGCAAAAAACGACATGCAGAACGGAAGGCTTGATGATATAGATTACGTCGGCGGTGTGCCGGATTCGGGAACGCCTCACGCGATCGGCTATGCAAATCAGAGCGGTATACCGTTTGCAAGACCGTTTATTAAGTATACGCCGACATGGGCAAGAAGCTTCATGCCGGCAAAGCAGGCAGAGCGCAATAAAGTCGCGAAAATGAAACAGATACCGATCCATGAGCTCATACAGGGGAAAAAGCTGCTGCTTGTGGATGACTCGATAGTGCGCGGTACACAGCTCAAGGAAACCGTCGAATTTCTGTATGAAAACGGCGCCGAGGCAGTTCATATGCGCTCGGCGTGTCCTCCGATCCTGTATAGCTGTCCTTATCTCAACTTTTCCTCTGCAAGAAGCGAAATGGAACTGATTGCCCGAAAAGTCATCATGGAGATCGAGGGCGAAGAGGGCTTTGCGCATCTGGACGAATATGTAAGCTCCGATACGGAACGGGGAAAGTCGCTGCGTAAAAAAATCTGTGATGATTTCAAATTTGCCTCTCTTGAATTTCAGACGCTTGAAGGCGTTATCGAGGCTATCGGGATTGATAAATGCAAGCTCTGTACTTACTGCTGGAACGGACAGGGATAAAAAACGGGCGTGCTGCAAAACAATGAGTTTTGCAGCACACCCTTAAATTTTTGCGTTTACGGTTTTTTGATTCCGAACAGATATAAGCCGGAGCCTGCGACCATGCTCGAGGAGATGCTGCCTGCTGAATATGTGATCGTGTCAAGGTCAGCCCAGCGCACATCCTTTGCCGTGACGATGTTGTGGCCTATATCCTCGCCGTTGTCGGAAACGTATTCACAGCTTACGTAAGCGCCGCTTTCATACGGGAAAAAGCGCACAACGCGTGAGCGCTGATACTGTGTTGATGTCGGTGTTTTCATCAGATATCCAAGACCAGTCGCGTTCCCGTTTCTGTAATACGAGAATGTGGAGACGGAATTCAGACGCAGATACATATTCGAGTCATCGACTGTGCCGAATTTTGCGTCGATCACAAGCGTAAGACAGAGGTAGTCTGAAAGCGTGATATCGCAAAGATCGAGCTCAAGGGTGCGGTTTGCCGCCGTGAGCTTATTGTGAGCGACAAGCTCCATAGGAACTGCCGCCAACAGCGCATCGTGCGCGGAAAGCGCATTTTCGATTTTTAAATTATCGTTGTTTAAATCATCTCTGCGAAAGCTGTCTGTGCCGAGCCACTGCGAAAGATGATAATGTGTGGTGCTGTTTGTAGCCATATGTATAACCTCCATAGAATTTCCCTGCCGCTGTATTTTTTCGCGGCGTATTTTTTTGCTTTTCATTATTACAATGAAAAACGCAAAAAGTTGCACACAATGGTGCAACTTTCGGGAAAATTATTCGATCGTTGTCGCAGAGACCTCAAATGCCGTGCGCTCGGTCTGCACACCGTCGGCGTTCTTTATGTATTTTCTGCTTTGAAGCCTGCCGTCAATCGTTATACTGTCTCCGACTGACAGCTTTGACGCTGCCAAAGCCCATTGTCCCCAGGCAATGCAGGGAATGTAATCCCCCCGCCCGTAATGCCTGTTCACAGCGAGCATAATATCGCATATCTGCCGTCCCATCGGTGTCTTTCTGAGTATCGGCGGTTTGCATACCGTACCGCGCAGGATCATCCTGTTTTCATCCGGCTCCGAGGATACGGCAATAGTCCTTGCAAGCACCGTGAGAATAAGTCTGCTGCCTGTGCCGCTTCTGTTGTTGTATGAGCGAAGCTCACCCGTGATTTCAACGGCTGCTCCGTCATCGACCTCGGAATTCCTAAGCGTCTGCTCCGAAACAAGAACATTTATCGTATCGCTTGCTCCGGAAAGACGCTCCGTTTGAATCGGAAAAGTGAAAAACTTTTCTGCCTTAACGCTGTGCGAATATACGGGCGGTGAGGTGACAGAGCCGCGCAAAACAGCATTGTTGCGAAATTCCTCCATAATTATGACCTCCGAAATGATCAGCTCCCAAGCTGTAAGTCTTTCATTCTTTAAAAATATATGGAGGGAGCGTTCGGATTATTCACTGTTTTTGCGATTATACACGCCGAAGCGATGCCGAGCAGCACATCCGGTGCAAGCCCTGAACGGGGGACGGGGATCTCCTGCGGCTCGATCGCGCCGATCTGCCTCGCAAAGCAGAGCATACATTCCCGTTCCCCAACGCTTGAGAGCGTAATATCGGCGCTGCGCTGCATACCGTACGTTATTTTTTCGCCGGAAAACGAAATATCATGTCCCGCAGGGACAAGGCAGAGCGAGAAATTGCCGTGCACATCGCCTTTATACGAGGGCATGACGGCTGCTAAAAAAGCATTATCGTCTGAGCATACGGCGCCCGGCACACGTTCTGAGAAAATATCCTCAAAAACCGAGCCGCATTCAAAAAATCTTACGCTTACAGCCATAACGTTTTCCGCCTTCTCCGAAAATAAACATGAACGGCAGACAGAGAATACACCATAAGACGGTGAATCTCGGACAGACCTGCCCGAGAATGTTCAGAGGTATGCCGTCGTAGCTCCATACGTCGAGCCCGAGCCCGATGTTTACGATCAAACCTGTAAGAAATTCAACGCCTGTTACAGCCAGCCCGCCGACGATGCATTTTGCCAGAACCGGCAGGTCAAACCGCGCGATCGAACAGAGAATAAGAAAGCATACGCCGCCGCACAGTATCATCGACCAGTGCGTTTTACCGCGGTAACCGATTTCCAAAGCCCCGTAGCCCGCACCGCCCGCGCAGAACATTTCCGTACATAAATACAGTTTTTTAAATCTTTCCATGCGGTTATGATTTCCGCTTTTTCTCGAATTATGCAAAATGCACAGGTAAAATATCATCGGCAAAGTCCAACGGACTTTGCCGATGATTGATTCATAGGATTGGAAATGTAAGCGTGACTTTAAAAAGGTCGCCGTCGATGACAATATCGAACGTGCCGCCCTGAAGCTCGGTAAGGCTTTGCGCAATGGAGAGACCAAGCCCGTTCCCGTCCGTGTTTCTCGAAGAATCTCCGCGCACGAATCGTTCCATGAGCTCATCGGCTTCTATGTTCAGCGCATCGCGCGATGTGTTTTTGAAGGTTATCACGGCGCAGTCGGCACGCTTTAAAAGCGAGAGATAAACGCGCGAGCCGGGCAGAGAGTATTTGCAGATATTGTTCATCAGATTGTCAAAAACGCGCCACATTCGCCGGCTGTCCGCCATGATTTTAATTTCCTCCTCCGGCAGACTTGAAACAAGCTCAAGATTTGCCTTTTGCAGCTTTTCCTCGTATTCGCCGGCAGACTGAGAAATAAACAGAGACGCATCACAGACGGCGGGGTGCACATCAAGATTGCCGGAATTTGCTTTTGATACTTCTACAAGGTCGTCGATCAGCCGCTTTAATTTCTCCGATTGCCTTAAAAGTACCTCGGAATACTCCGCAATGCGCTCGTTTTCGCTTTTTTCGTTTGCAATCAGCGTCGAATAATTGATGATGGAGGTAAGCGGCGTTTTTATATCGTGTGATACATTCGTTATCAGCTCTGTTTTCATGTGCTCGGATTTTATGCGCTGTTCAACGGCGCGCGCCATGCCGTCGGATATGCTGTTTAAATTTTCGGCGTGCTTTTTGAAATCCCAGTACATACCCGCCGTGTCGATTTTGTAGTCAAGGTCACCGGCGGCGATCACCTCGCCTGCTTTCTGGAGCTTTCGCATCGTGACGGTGCCGAAAAGAATGCCCGCGCCGATAAACAGCATCTCAAATATTCGGAAAATGACCCATGAATCAAAGTCATACGGAAGAGAAAGCATGACCGTAAATTCAACGATCATAACGGCGAGAATGATAAGCGCAGCGTGCCACACCATTGGCAGCGCGCGGAAAAGATCGATGATCCACTTGAAAACATTTTTGATTATTTTTCCGGCAAAACGCAGGATTTTCCACAGGATCATGATGATGTAATAAATGACGCAGTGTTTTATAAGCTCATGCTGCTTTACGCGGGAGGCAAAGCTCATGGACAAAAGTACAAATACGACTGTCAGAGCCACAGCGTAAGCGGCGATTGCAATGAAAATATCCATATCACCGTGCAATAAATCCCCAAGCAAAGCCGCCAAAGACACGAACAAGACCGTCAAAACCGCAAGCATCAAATCAAACGGTACCTTGAAGAAAAACCCCGGAACAAGCTCATCGGAGTCAGGATGCCATCCGGAAACACACATGAGTACAACAAACAAAATGACGGCAAGGATAACCGAGAACGCGCCGATGGGAAAAACGGCATAGCGAACTTTATAGGCAAACTGCGTCAAAAGCACCGTTAATGCTTCCGTTTCATTTATATATGCATGAGGTGTTACGTATGCTTTGAGCGTGAATGCCTTGCCGATTTCAATGTTTGTTTTTAGCTCCGTCATGTAAACATCCGTGTACGCATTCTCCGGACCGAGCACCCCAAGGTAAAATGTGTATTCGTCAAAGCCTGACAGGTCACTGTCGGTCATATCCCGGGAAACAGAATACACCTCATCGTTTTCATCGTATATCATAACGATCAGGTTATTGGGAAGCGGCACATCGCGCCAATTATTCACGATGACATCTATTGCATAGAAGGACAGTTCATTGCAAAGCTCACAGTAATGGATATCACGGAGCGCTTCTTCCTGCGTCATCGTGTAAATGTCCATGTCGAGCATAACAGCCGCCCCCACGATACATGCGACAGAAATGCACGCTGCAAGAATAAACGCAATTATCATAATGGTTTTACCCGCGACGGAACGTAAAAACCGCTTCATTTTCTCGCGCCTCCTTCCATTTTGTACCCCTGTCCGAATATGACCTTGATATACCGCGGCTCATTCGGATTGATCTCGATTTTCTCACGCAGATGACGGATATGAACGGCCACGGTGTTGTCATTTCCGGGAAAAGGGCTTTCCTTCCAAACTGTGTTGTAAATATCCTTCGGCGGAAAAACTCTGCCGGGATTCGATATCAGAAGACGCAGAATGTCAAATTCCTTCGGCGTAAGAAAAACAGGTACACCGTCAACCGTGACGCTCTTTGACGCATCGTTCAGCTCGATCCCGCCGAGCGAGTATATCTCCGTGCTTTTGATTTCGGAGCCGAGAAGCGTGTATCGCCGGAGCTGAGAATTGACGCGCGCGGCTACCTCCAGCGGATTGATCGGCTTTGTGATGTAATCGTCTGCGCCGACATTGAGCCCGAGAATTTTGTCTGTGTCCTCGCTTTTCGCCGTCAGCATAATGATCGGTACATTGCTTGTTACACGGATCTTTGACATAGCTGTTATTCCGTCCATTTTCGGCATCATAATGTCAAGCAGGACAAGATGGATATCCACGCGGGACATGATATCCAGCGCCTCATATCCGTTAAACGCCTCAAATATCGTGTAATCGGGATTTGAAAGATAGATTTTCAGCGCATTTACGATATCGCGCTCGTCATCACAGATAAGAATGTTGTGCATAATTCCATTCCCCCTTATTCTGAGGTCTATTGTAGTAAAAAGAGATTTAAAAATATAGATATCAAAAGCTTAAGAATTGATTAATTTATTTTACCATGTAAATGCATGTACAGCAAATATTTGTTGACTTAACGCGCGATCATATGTAAAATAGGACTATAATGTTATAAATGCAGGTTTTTATATGGATACTTCGCAGTTTTCCGAAAAAATGGAATATAAACCGATATTTGACGCCCATTCTCTACTCCACGCCTATATCGTTCTGGGCCCGGAAACGGACAATAAGCGCGCCTTCATCCGTACGCTTGCGTCGGCAATGCTCTGCACAGCGCCGGGGAGCGTACCGTGCGGCGTATGCCCTGCGTGTAAAAAGTCAACACGAGGCATCCATCCGGATATGATCGAAATCTCGCGGCCGGAGGATAAGCGTGAGATACCGGTCGATACGATCCGCAAGGCCGTCCGTGCACAGACCTTTGTCGTGCCGAATGAAGCGGATTGCAAGGTATTTATCATCCACGAAGCGGATACGATGAACACACAGGCGCAGAATGCGCTGCTGAAAACACTTGAGGAGCCGCAGCGGTACTGCCGGTTTATCCTGTCGGCTGAAAACCCGGCGTCACTTCTGCCGACGGTGCGTTCGCGCTGTGCGGAGGTGCGCGTGACTTCCAGGCGTGATGCAGCGGCGGACACATGGCTTGGCGAGAGATTTTTTGAAGCGCTTGACGCGGGCAAGCTCAAAACGGCGGAGTTTTTATATGAACTTGAAAAGGCTGACAGAGAGAAAATGGCTGATTTTCTGTCACAGATATCACAGCTTTCCGTGACGAAAATGAAAAGCGGCGGGGACTGTGCAAGACTTCTCAAAATCCTGTCGGCAGTACAAAAAGCGGAAGAATATCAGAAATACAACGTAAGCGCAGGGCATATCGTCGGTATGCTGTTGGCAGAGCTTGCGGATATCTGAGGAATGTTTGAAAGAAGGCTAATTTTGACTGAGGTAGTAAGCGTAAGATTCAAAAACAAGGGCAAGGTTTATTTCTTTGACCCGAATAATATAAAAATCAAAACCGGTGACGATGTTATCGTTGAAACAAGTAAAGGGCTTGAATATGCCGGTTGTACATGGGGAAATCATTGGGTGAGCGATACATCCATCGTTCCGCCGCTGCGCCCCGTGGTAAGAGTTGCGACGGAAGAAGACGCGCATCGTTTTGAAGAAAACAAGCGGCTTGAAAAGGAAGCATTTGATATCTGTCAGGAAAAAATACTCGCACATGAGATGGACATGAAGCTTGTCGATGTCGAATACAACTTCGAGGGTACGAAGATCCTGTTTTTCTTTACGTCTGACGGCAGAGTGGATTTCCGTGAGCTTGTCAAAGACCTCGCCGCCATTTTCCATACGAGAATCGAGCTCCGTCAGATCGGCGTCCGCGATGAAGCGCGTATGCTCGGCGGTCTCGGGATCTGCGGAAAACCGTTCTGCTGCAGCCAGTTCCTCGATGAATTTCATCCTGTGACGATAAAAATGGCGAAAACGCAGGGCCTTTCCCTCAACCCGACGAAAATTTCCGGTACCTGCGGAAGACTGATGTGCTGTCTCAAATATGAACAGGTAGCGTATGAGGACCTTGTACAGAAAGCGCCGAAGGTCGATGCGTTTGTTGATACGCCGGGCGGCAAAGGTGCTGTCATATCGGTAAATCTTTTGCGCAGCAACGCAAAGGTCAAGCTGGAAGACGGAGATACAACGCTGAAAACATATTCGTTTGACGAGCTTGAAATACTCGGCGGAAAAGCGCGCCGCGCCGAATATCTCGCGGCAAAAGCCGAGGGAACGCTTGAAGAAGCGGGCTTTGTGCCGTCACAGCTCCGCGCTTCCAAGGCTGAAAGCGAAAAGCCGAAGCTCGAGGAGGAAGCACCGTTCTATTTTGCTGACGGCTCGCAGAAAGCGATGTCTGAATCCAAAACGGAAGAAAACGCCCGCGAAGCAGTGCCGAAGCAGAATAAAAACCACAAACCGAAGCATAAAAAGCCGCAGAATCCGAAGCCGATAACCGCGGAAGCTCAGCGTGAGCAGAAAAATGAACCGTCTGCGGCAAAAGAGGCAAATGCTGAGTCGCGGCAGAAAAACACGCATAATAATAACCATTATAAAAAACCGAACAAGCCGAAAGCTGCGGAAAAACCGCAGCAGCAGGCAGATCCGGAGAACGCGCCGAAGCAGGAAAAGCAGCACAGCGCAAAAAGACGCTATTACGGAAATCATTACCACAAAAAGCCGAACAAGCCGAAAAGTGACAGACCGTCATCGGAGGGATAAACATGGAGCTTGTACACGAAAACGGAAGAATATATGCACTCGGTGAAAGCGGAGAGACACTCTGTGAGATAATGTTTCCGGATGACGGCGTGAGGGCGGATATCGATCACACATTCGTGTCCGATGCTCTCCGCGGGCAGGGAATGGCGGGCAAGCTTGTAAAAGAAGCGCTCACGCAGATACGCGAGCGCGGTCTGAAAGCGGCAAAACCCTCCTGCTCATACGCCGCCAAATGGCTTGAAACACACGATGAATTTGATGATATAAAAGAGTAAAAAATAACTCCCATGGGCTTTTGCCCATGGGAGTTATCCGTTTAATCAAGCTTTGTAACTGTACCGTTCTGATAGCGGAAGTTCCAAACCATTCCGTCTCTGTCTGTAACGCGGATGTAGAAGGAGCTTGCAGACATGGTAGAGAAGCGTGTGCCTGTCGTCCACGTCCTGTTGTTCGTGGAATACTGTACCGTTCTGACGGTCGTTCCCGTTGCGTGTGTATTGATCGTGTATGTTGTATATCTCAAGATGATCAGATTGAGTGTACTCTGCGATACCGTGACCTCAACGTTCTTGTCAAGGAGCATCGGGATAACCTCGTCTTTTGTTGCCTCGCAGTGCAGGCAGTGATAATGCATAAGACCTGTCGAGGTTTCGGTCGCGGGCGTGATCTCCTCGCCTTCGTCCCAGGTGTGACCGGTCGCAGCGACATAGGTGTCAACTTCAACGTGATGGCAGTCAATGCAGGTGTGCGTTGTGTAGCCGCGTTCTGTGCATGTCGGGGGCGTTACAACGCTGCTGTAATTGTGCGCAAGCTTTGTATGCT
>JAZRYQ010000144.1:0-2916 GCA_045600805.1 Candidatus Alloscillospira sp.
TAAAATGCAGTTTCAGAATAACCGATAAGTTATCACAGCACCAGGAAAATTGAGGATTATTGACATATTAACGGAAAAATAGTATAATATTATCGTTGTTTATATCAAATTGCTGTTGAATCGGAGGAACATATGGGAAAATATTTCGGTACTGACGGCTTTCGCGGTAAAGCCGGAGACACGCTTACAGCAGAGCACGCCTTCAAGGTCGGAAGATTTTTAGGCTGGTATTATTCAATGGGTAAAAACGCAGCGGCCAAAATCGTCATCGGAAAAGATACGCGCCGTTCATCGTATATGTTTGAAAACGCACTTGCATCCGGCATCGTAGCATCCGGTGCGGACGCATATTTAATGCACGTTACAACCACTCCCTGTGTGAGCTATATAACACGCACGGAAAAGTTTGACTGCGGTGTGATGATATCTGCAAGTCACAACCCGTTTTATGACAACGGCATTAAGCTGGTCAACGAATTGGGCGAAAAGATGGACGACAATGTGCAAGATGAGATCGAGCGCTATATTGACGGTGAAATGCCTGAGCTTCCTTATGCCGTCGGTGACAAAATCGGCAAGGTCGTCGATTTTTACTCGGGGCGAAACAGATACATCGGGTATCTCACAAGCATCGCCACAACATCGTTTGAAAACTATAAGGTCGCGCTTGACTGCGCAAACGGAAGCTCATGGATGATAGGCAGAGCAGTGTTTGACGCTCTCGGAGCAAAATCGTATGTTATCAACAACACACCCGACGGGACAAATATCAATAACGGCTGCGGCTCAACGCATATTGAAGGCTTGCAGGAATATGTCAGAGAAAACAGCTTTGACGTAGGCTTTGCCTTTGACGGCGATGCAGACAGATGTCTTGCCGTTGATGAGCGCGGAAATGTTGTAAACGGTGATAAAATCATCTATATCTGCGCAAAATATTTAATGAGCAAGGGCGGGCTTCCGTCGAATAAAGTCGTTACCACGATCATGTCAAATCTGGGACTTTACAAGGCTCTTGACAACATAGGTATCGGCTATGAAAAAACCGCGGTCGGTGACAGGTATGTTTACGAAAACATGAAAGAAAACGGTCATCTTATCGGCGGTGAACAATCCGGTCATATCATTTTCAGAAAATACGCTCACACGGGTGACGGTCTTGTAACGGCTATCATGCTCATGACGGTCATGGCGGAAACACATCTTCCGCTTTCCGTGCTTGCATCCGAGGTCACGATGTATCCGCAGATCCTCAAAAACGTCGAGGTCGATGACAAGGACGCCACGGTGAAGGACCCCGCCGTTGTGTCATCTGTTAAAGAATGTGAAAAGCATCTCGGAGAAAACGGAAGAGTTCTTCTGAGAAAAAGCGGCACGGAGCCCGTACTGCGAGTTATGGCGGAAGCGGGCACACTCGAGGAATGTGAGAAAAACGTCGATGCCATGATAGACGCCATGGCAAAGTCCGGTCATCTTATTGAGGTGAGAAAATAATGCTCAGAACCGCTGATCTGTATGACTTTTCCCATTCGCTCGCGGGAAAATATCTTGAAACCTTTGAATACCCGTGGCAGGCGCTGGACGACATTCAGGAGCTTATCGTAAAAATCGGCTGTGAGCTTTCCGGGAGCGAATACGACAAGCCGTCGGAAAATGTATGGATAGCAAAGGATGCGGTGATCTATCCGAATTCATATATTGCAGGGCCGTGCATCATCGGGCATAAAACCGAAGTTCGTCCGGGCGCGTTCATTCGTGGCAGCGCGCTTGTCGGTGATTACTGCGTAGTCGGGAATTCCACCGAGCTTAAAAATGTTATCCTGTTTGACAATGTTCAGGTGCCGCATTTTAATTACGTCGGTGATTCTATACTCGGCTTCAAGGCGCATATGGGCGCCGGAAGCGTAACGTCAAATGTGAAAAGCGACAAGCGGAACGTCGTGGTAAAAGACGGTGAAGAACAGATAGCGACCGGCCGGAAAAAGGTCGGTGCGATGCTCGGTGACGGTGTTGAAGTCGGCTGTAACAGCGTTTTGAATCCCGGTACTATCATCGGCAGGAACAGTAATATTTATCCCACATCGTCCGTCAGAGGCGTTGTACCGGAAAACAGTATTTACAAAGCAAAAGGCAACATTGTTGTTAAAAAATAAATCCATTCGGAAGGAGCGCTGGATATGCGCGTTATTGTTGCGGAAAATTATGAACAGGCAAGCAAATTGGCGGCTGATATCATCGAAAAAGCCGTAAGGGAAAATCCCGAATGTACACTCGGACTTGCAACCGGCTCAAGTCCCGTGGGTATGTACAAAGAGCTTGCAAGAAGATGCAAAGACGAAAAGCTGGATTTTTCAAACGTACATTCTGTAAATCTTGACGAATATGTTGGTCTTGAAGGAATACATGAGCAGAGCTACCGTTATTTTATGGATGACAATCTGTTCAACCACATCAACATCGACAAGAAAAACACCTATGTCGTAAAAGCGACAGGTGACATCGAAGCAAATCTCAGGGAATTCAATGAGCTTCTTGACAAAACGGAAATCGAAGTTCAGGTGCTCGGCGTCGGACCTGACGGTCATCTCGGCTTCAACGAACCGGGAGCAACGCTTTATGACGGTGCTCACAAAGAGACGCTTGATGCAAGCACGATCGACGCGAACGCGAGATTCTTTGAAAACCGCGATGAGGTGCCGAGATTTGCCCTTACCATGGGCATGGGAAACATCATGCGCGCAAAATCACTGCTTATGATCATAAGCGGAAACAAGCAGGAGGCCGCGCGTAAGCTGCTTATCGAGGATAAGCTCGATCCGATGTGCCCCGCGACGTTTATGAGAATGCACAGAGATGCAACGGTCATTCTTGAAAAAAAGCTTGCTGACGAAATAGGCTACAAAGCGTGATCGAAGC
>JAZRYQ010000145.1:0-4254 GCA_045600805.1 Candidatus Alloscillospira sp.
ACTTAAACGACCTGTATCGCCGCGTTATCAACAGAAATAACAGACTGAAAAGACTTATCCAGCTTAAGGCACCGGATATCATCGTCAGAAACGAGAAGCGTATGCTTCAGGAAGCTGTTGACGCGCTGATTGATAACGGCCGCCGCGGGAGAGCCGTCACGGGTGCCAACTCAAGAGCGCTGAAATCGCTTTCCGATATGCTCAAAGGTAAGCAGGGACGTTTCCGCCAGAATCTTCTCGGAAAACGTGTTGACTATTCAGGCCGTTCCGTTATCGTTGTCGGCCCTGATCTCAAGATTTATCAGTGCGGCGTTCCGAAGGAAATGGCGATCGAACTGTTCCGCCCATTCGTAATGAAAAAGCTTGTGGAGGACGGCGTAGCTAACAACATCAAATCTGCCAAGAAAATGGTGGATAAGGGTAAAACGGAAGTTTGGGACGCTCTTGAAGTGGTGATAAGCGAGCATCCGGTGCTTCTCAACCGTGCGCCGACGCTTCACAGACTCGGTATTCAGGCGTTCGAGCCTATCCTCGTAGAAGGCAGAGCCTTAAAGCCTCATCCGCTCGTATGTACCGCTTACAACGCGGACTTTGACGGTGACCAGATGGCTATCCATGTTCCGCTTTCAGCCGAGGCACAGGCAGAAGCGAGAGTTCTTATGCTCTCAGCAAATAACCTGCTCCACCCGAAAGACGGACAGCCTGTTACGGTGCCTACACAGGATATGATCCTCGGCTCCTACTATCTTACATTCATCCGGATCGGTAAAACCGAAAAGGGTGCCGAAGAGGTTTGGGTAACAGACGCCGGTGATACTTCACTGCCGACTGAGCAGTTCGTTGACGGTGATGAAGTATACAAAGAAAACCTTGCCATTTCCCAGAAAAACGAAAAACTTGAAAAAGACGCACCGAAGTATAAACAGGCTTCCTATATGCCGAAGCTCAGATACCGTGACGCGGATGAGGCTATCATGGCTTATCAATCCGGTGAGATCGGACTTCATGCACCGCTTTTAGTCAGAGTGACAAAGACGATCAACGGTGTTGAGCAGTCGAAGATAATCACAACGACCGTCGGCCGTATTATCTTCAACAGTGATATTCCGCAGGATCTCGGCTTTGTTGACAGAACTGACCCCGAGCATATGTTTGATTATGAGATATCCTTCCAGACCGGCAAAAAGCAGCTCCAGCAGATCATTGAGCGCTGCATTGCCATCCACGGCTTTACGATTTCCGCCGAAATGCTCGACAGTATCAAAGCCATGGGATATAAGTATTCCACAAAGGGTGCTATCACGATTTCGATTTCCGACATGACGGTTCCGGATGAAAAGTATACGCTTATCAGCAACACGGAAAAAGAAGTTGTCAAAATCGAACGTCAGTATAAGCGCGGTCTTATTACAGACGATGAACGTTATCGCCTTGTCGTTAACGAATGGGAAAACACGACAAAAGATGTTACTGCCGCGCTTCAGAGCTGCCTTGATGAATTCAATCCGATCTACATGATGGCAAACTCCGGCGCCCGAGGCAGCATGAACCAGATCCGTCAGCTCGCCGGTATGCGCGGACTGATGGCAAACACCTCCGGTAAGACGATCGAAATTCCTATCAAGGCTAACTTCCGTGAAGGTCTGTCCGTCCTTGAATACTTCGTATCCTCCCGAGGCGCCCGTAAAGGTCTTGCCGATACCGCGCTTCGTACCGCTGACTCCGGTTACCTCACACGTCGTCTTGTCGATGTATCTCAGGAAGTCATCATCAGAGAGCACGATTGCGGAACGCATGATGGTATTTTCGCAGAAGAGATCATCGAAAAGGGAAGCGTGGCATGTACATTTGCAGAAGCCGTACACGGCAGATTCCCGACTGATGACATTGTTGACCCGACCACGGGAGAAGTGCTTTACACCCGTGATACGATGCTGGTTTCATCCGATGCCGCAAAGCTGGAAGCACATGGTATACATCGCGTAAAAATCAGGACTGTTCTTGACTGCGAAGCGGAAAACGGCGTATGCGCGAAGTGCTATGGCATCAACCTTGCAACAGCAGGTCCCGTAAGCACAGGTGAGGCTGTCGGTGTTATCGCCGCTCAGTCAATCGGTGAACCGGGTACTCAGCTTACGATGCGTACCTTCCATACCGGCGGCGTAGCCGGCGATGATATCACGCAGGGTCTTCCGAGAGTTGAAGAGCTGTTTGAAGCCCGCAAGCCGAAAAAAATGGCGACCCTTTCCGATATAAACGGTATTGTTTCTCTTGAAGAAACAAGAAAGAACGCCATTGTTGCGATCACCATAACCAACCCTGAGGACGGCGAGGTCAAGGTATACCAGGTACCTTATGCATCGGGTATCCGCGTAAAGGACGGAGACCTTGTGGAAAAGGGCGATATGCTCACAGACGGCGTACTCAACCCGCACGATGTTATGCGTACACGCGGCAAGAGCGCCTGCCAGTCCTACCTTATCCGTGAGGTACAGAAGGTTTACCGTCAGCAGGGTGTTGACATCAACGATAAGCATATCGAAGTTATCGTCCGCCAGATGATGCGCAAGGTCCGCGTGGAAGACGCCGGAAGCACAAGACTGCTTTCAGGCACGATCATTGATGTGCTTGAATTCAGACATGCCAATGCCGAAGTGCAGGCAAGAATTGACGCCGGTGAAGAAGGTCTTGCCTTTGCGACCTGTACGCAGCTTCTCATGGGTATCACAAAGGCTTCGCTTGCAACGGATTCATTCCTGTCGGCGGCTTCCTTCCAGGAAACGACAAAGGTACTCACCGACGCCGCCATCAAGGGAAAGATCGACCATCTTGTCGGTTTGAAGGAAAATGTCATCATCGGTAAGCTTATCCCTGCCGGCACAGGTCTTGAGATCTATCAGCAGCCTATGGCAGAGGAAAACACCACCGCTGAAGTACCGGAAGAAGAACCGGAGAATGATGTTGACCTTTCAGCGCTTCTGAACGCCGGAAACGCCCTGTAAACACAGAATGATCACGAAATACACCTACCTTTTAATTGCGGTAGGTGTATTTTTTGAAAAAAGTGTTTATACTGTCAAAAATAACGAAATTGAAGTAAAATTTTCGTTAGATTTTCACTTAAAAAACTTGACTGTTTGTGAAATATCTGCTAATATAACAAAGTGCGCGAATGTGAACGCAAGCTTTCGCGCGCAAAAATAACCTGATGAAAGGAGGAAAATAATGCCTACATTTAACCAGCTCGTCAGAAAGGGAAGAGAGACACAGACCTATAAGTCCAATTCTCCTGCTATGCAGAAAGGTCTTAACACGATCAAGAACAAGGAAACAGATCTGTCATCTCCGCAGAAGAGAGGCGTATGCACCGCAGTCAGAACTTCTACACCGAAGAAGCCTAACTCCGCTCTTCGTAAAATCGCCCGTGTACGTCTGACAAACGGCTATGAGGTCACAGCTTACATCCCCGGTATCGGTCATAACCTGCAGGAGCACTCTGTTGTTATGATCCGCGGCGGTCGTGTAAAGGACCTGCCTGGTGTTCGTTACCACATCATCCGCGGTACACTTGATGCCCAGGGCGTTAACGGTCGTATGCAGGCCCGTTCCAAATACGGCGCAAAGAGACCGAAAGCAGCCAAGAAAAAGTAAGCCGCAAAAAATCAAGCTTTTTTCGCTTTGTGCGTAAGGCTTTCGCCTTGCCATAAAGGTCAATATATATAATGTATGTTACCTTATTGCAAGGCACCCAACGGGAGGTATAACTCTGCTGCGAAAAGAAGACATATCAAAGAGTACATGATGTGCCGGACAGCAGGTTGTCCCGTAGTACCATTGATTTCATCATATATGAAGGAGGGAAGTATTGTGCCCAGAAGAGGTAACGTACCCAAAAGAGAAGTATTACCCGATCCTGTGTATAATTCTGTTCTTGTAACAAAGCTTACAAACAGCATTATGCTGGACGGCAAAAAGGGTGTAGCGCAGAAGGTCGTTTATGCTGCCTTTGACATTATAAAGGAAAAGACAGGTAAAGAGCCGCTTGAAGTGTTCACAGCAGCTATGGAGAACATCATGCCCGCCCTTGAGGTTAAGGCTCGCCGTGTCGGCGGTGCCACATATCAGGTTCCTATCGAAGTCAGACCTGACAGACGTCAGACTCTCGGTCTCCGCTGGCTCACACTGTATGCAAGAGCAAGAAGCGAGAAGACAATGAAGGAGCGTCTTGCAGGCGAGATCATGGATGCTGCCAAC
>JAZRYQ010000146.1:0-9566 GCA_045600805.1 Candidatus Alloscillospira sp.
GCCCGCCACAGCGCAGATGAGCGCAAGGATAACAACAATAATGATTATTCTTTTTAAAGTCTTCTTTTTCCCGGTCTTTTCCATATGACTACCACTTTCAAAAGTAATAACAGATTAATTACGCAACAATAGACGAAGTAAAAATTGAACATCCAAAGATTCGTTCAAAACGTATTTCCAGTTTTAATTTGTCTGTCATTTTTCATCTCTTTTGAATGGAGATAATTCTGAATTTTCGCAAATAAACGTACTATTTCGCAATCACGATATTATATTTAAATTATAACATCAAAGTCGCTATCTGCGCAAGATAGTAACAGTCTAATATAGACTATTTCAAGAAGATAAAAAACAGCACAAGCAAAATGCTTGTTCTGCTTCTATTATTCGCCTGATTGTTTTCAGAACATCGGAACAACGGCGCCGGCGTATGTATCCTCGATGAACTTGGCGACCTCGGGCGTCTTCAGTGCTTTTACAAGCGCCTGAAGCTTTTCGCTGTTCTCGTTTCCGACTTTTACGCAAATGATGTTTGCGTATCTCTGCGCCGCGTCTGAATCTGTGCGCTCGAGTGCAAGCGCGTCAGCGACTTTCAGTCCGCCGCCGATCGCGTAGTTGCCGTTGATGACAGCCACATCAACGTCGGGAAGAACTCTTACAAGCTGAGCCGCTTCCATTTCCGTGATCTTGAGATTGAGCGGATTTTCGTCAATGTCAAGGATCGTCGCCGTGTAGCCCGTGCCCTCTTTGAGCGTGATAAGTCCGATATCGGCAAGCAGGAAGAGCGCTCTTGCTTCGTTAGAGCCGTCATTCGGGATGGCGATCTCCGAGCCTTCGCCGAGTGCTTCAAGGGAGGAAACCTTGCCGGCATATACGCCGAACGGCTCATAGTGAATTGCGGCGATCGACGTTAAATGTGTACCGTTGTTGGCGTTGAAATCCTCAAGATACGGCATGTGCTGAAAGTAGTTTGCGTCGAGCTCGCCTTCCTCGACAGCAGTATTCGGAAGTACATAATCGTTGTATTCCTTGATTTCAAGCGTGTAGCCTTCCTTTTCAAGAGCGGGCTTGATAACATTGAGGATCTCTGCGTGCGGTGCCGGACTTGCGCCGATAACGATCGTTTTTTCGTTCTTGTCTTTTTTTCCGCAGCCGGTCAGCATGGCAAGACAGAGTATCATGCAAAGCGCGATAGATATTATTTTTTTCATTTTTAACACTCCTGTGATTTTATTTGTTAATCCGCTTGTCAGAGCTGTTTGCAATACGCATACCTACTTCCTGGAAAACCTGAACGATAATAACAAGAAGAGCTACCGTAATAAGCATAACGCCGTTGTTGTAGCGGTAATAACCATAGTTTATAGCGATCGTACCGAGACCGCCGCCGCCGGTAAAGCCCGCCATAGCGGAATAGCCGAGAATCGTCGTGATCGCAATGGCGCTGCCGACGATGAGTGACGGTTTTGCCTCCGGAAGAAGAACTTTCCAGATGATCTGCATTCTGCTCGAGCCCATGGATTCCGCAGCTTCAATGACACCTGCATCGACTTCTTTCAGCGATGACTCCACCATTCTTGCGACAAATGGCGCCGCCGATACGACAAGCGGTACGACCGTCGCCGTCGAGCCGACCGTTGTGCCGACAAGCGCACGCGTAAACGGCAAGATCGCGATAAGAAGAATGATAAACGGAACGGAACGCAAGAGATTTACGATCACGCCCAAAACCGCATTGACGGCTTTATTCGGGCAAATGCCGTTTTTATCCGTAATATTCAGGATCACACCGACGGGAATTCCGATTATGTAAGCGCAGAGCGTTGACAAAATGACCATGTACAGCGTTTCCAGTATTCCCGCTCCGAGAAGTGACATAAAATCATTCGGCATCGACATTCGCCTCCTCGTATTTTATACTTACCTTGTCAAGATACGCCTTTATGCGGTAAACCGCCGCTTCATCATCCGGAAGCTGTAAGAGCATCTGCCCGTATGCTTTGCCGTTTATATTCTTTGTGTCGGCGCCGAGAATATTGACCGCGGTGTGACATTCAAGCGAAAGATTGGAAATGACCGGCTCAAACGCGGAATTTCCGTCAAATACGATCCTGATTATCTCCGTACCGTCAACGCGCTCGACAGCTTCGCTCTTCGGCAGAATAAGCTCTCTTGCCGTCTTTGATTTCGGGGCAAGAAATACGTCCTTCACTGTGCCCGTTTCGACGATCTCGCCGGAATTGAGCACGGCGACGCGGTTGCATATCTGCTGAACAACACGCATTTCATGGGTGATGACGATAATCGTAACACCCATTTTTTCGTTGATTTCTTTTAAAAGGTCAAGTATCTGTCTTGTCGTGTTCGGGTCAAGCGCGCTTGTCGCCTCGTCGCACAAAAGTACCTTCGGATTCGTTGCAAGGGCGCGCGCAATTGCAACGCGCTGCTTCTGTCCGCCGGATAACTGCGACGGATAAGACGCTGCTCTGTCCTCCAGTCCGACCATTTTCAGAAGCTCGAGCGCACGCTCTTTTGCCTCTTTTTTCGGTACTCCCATGATCTCAAGCGGGTAACACACATTTCTCAGCGACGTGCGCTGCGCAAGCAGATTGAAGCTTTGAAATATCATCGACATACTCTGCCGCGTTTTTAAAAGCTCCTTATGCGACAGGGCGCCGAGGTCTACACCGTCAAAAATCACATTTCCGGACGTCGGCTTTTCAAGATAATTAATACATCTTACGAGCGTCGATTTTCCGGCGCCGGAAAGCCCGATAATGCCGAAAATATCGCCGTCATTTATCGTCAGTGACACATTTCTGACCGCGTACACGTCTCCCGTTTCCATAGGAAACGTTTTTGAAAGATTAACAAGCTCTATCATAGCATTCTCCGTATTTTGAATTTAATTAATTATAGCATACTATTCCGACTATTCAAGCTTGTTTTGTCATTATTTTTTTATACTTTAAACAACGACACCGTCAAGATGATCGCACTCATGCTGGATGATCTGTGCTGTCCAGCCCGTGAAGTTTTTTACTCTCGTCTGAAACTCTCTGTTCTGCCATCTGACTTTGATTTTCTTATATCGTATCACATCCTGCACGCCGTCAAGCGAAAGGCAGCCTTCTTTTGTCTTGAACGCATCGCTTTTTGCCGTGATTTCGGGGTTGAACATTTCACACAGCTTGCCGTCATCCGAAAACACGATGATACGTTTGGCCTGCCCTATCATATTCGCCGCCATACCGACGCATTTATCTTGATTGGCTTTCAGCGTTTCAAGCAAATCATCTGCGATTTGAATATCGTTTTCTGTTGCGGGCTGCGATTTCTGTGCTAAAAAGAATCGGTCTCTCACAATTTCTCTGACCATGTTTATACCTCCGAGTTTTACAGACATCATCTTTTATTTTACAAATCTGTCTATAAACGCTTTACGATTTATAACTGAAAATCATCATTTATGAAGTCAAATTTTCGATCTATCAATTTCTCCAAATACTTATCAAAACTATCAGCAATAACTTCCAAGGAATCAGGATCATGTACGTACATGACAATTTGCCCGCTTGTTCCGGTTTCTGATGGTGAAAAATCAATGAATAACTGTGATGTACCTCCGTTATTCATGCAATCAGAAAAATGCAGCCATTTTAATTGACTTGCATCATCAATAATCTTATCATCAACCGGGATTTCGTCCGGCTCATACTCCCTGTTAATAATATCAGAATAGTTCTGTGCCTCTGCCTCATTAGCTATCATTTCTTCTGCGGATAGTAAATAGTAGGGATATTCTTGCAAGTCTGATCCCAAAAAGTATAAGCATATATGTGCATCACCGTATTGTCTATGATATGTTCCATCCGCGAAATTTAAAAGCTCTATCAATGATTCAGGTATATCAGGATATAACTCTTTTAGTCGCAGGATACTTTCATCAGAAGCACCTTTTTTCACGCTAACAAAATTTTTCCATTGCTTTTCGCCTTCGTTAGCAAAATACGCTTGTTCAAGACCCTCAATATATTTCTTTACCAATTCTTGCATATATATCTCCTTTCATAATCCATCGCAGATGACAGTTGTCCTGCCTTCTGCCACAGTTTGATTCATAATGAATTTACTCTCACGCTAAAATTAATCGTTCTATTCTTTCTTAATTGCTTTTCTGAGCGGAATCATGATCAGATAGGCAAATACCGACCCTGTCAGCGCTGTAATCAGTTGCGTTATTGAGAACATAGTCTGAAACACTTTCATCATGGGAGCTTTGTCCTGCTGCAGCAGTGACGGAATGATTATCATGGATATGACAACTCCCATAAAAAGTGCTTTGGCAACCGAGCCGATAAGCATTGACAACGGCAGTCCTATCTTGCTATTGGGTTTATCTTTTAAAAGTGCCACACATACTACAATGATGATATTTCCAATCATTACGCACGGAATGATCAGCGGTATGGCTGACATAATAGGACTTCCCGTAATAATCAATGATGTTACGGGTGTTACGATCGACAACAGGATTGCCCAGCCCAGCCCTGATATAAGAGCACAGATAATAAGACAGGCATTAATAATGGGACCTGTAATATAAACCGACAGATTTTTAAGAAATTGACTTAAAACGCATAAGGCAAGCAGAACAGCAGCTTGCACAAGCGCCTTCGTATTGAATTTTTTCATTTTTCTCCGTTTGATTACTGTAAATATTCCTATAAGCTAACCGGTTTTCCGAAATTTGCGCGAAACCGTAGCATTATCATACCACACTTTTCGCAAATTTTCCACAAAAAATACCACCTGTCCGATACTCGGGCAAGTGGTATTTTCACTATCAAATCAGATTACACCAATTCGATGACAGCCATTTCGGCTGCGTCACCGCGGCGGGGACCGATCTTTGTGATACGGGTATAGCCGCCTGCGCGCTCTGCGTACTTAGGAGCAAGCTCCTTGAACACTTTTGTTGTGACGTCTTCTCTGGTAATGAAAGCCAGAGCCTGACGGCGGGAAGCAAGTGTGTTCTTTTTTCCGAGAGTTATCATTTTCTCGGCAAGAGGTGCGATCTCCTTTGCGCGGAAGACGGTCGTTTCCATCTTGCCGTTATCCAGAAAATCCGTGACCTGCTGTCTGAGCATTGCCATACGCTGATCAGTCGGCTTGCCAAGTTTACGTGTTCCGGGCATTTAGTTTTCCTCCTTTTTCAAGAGTCAATCTCAACTGTTTTCGTCACTTGCCAGGGAAAGTCCCATCATGGCAAGCTTGTGTACAACCTCTTCCAATGACTTACGTCCGAGGTTTCTGACCTTGATCATTTCTTCCTCGGTCTTGGAAATCAGGTCGCCTACGGTATTAATATTGGCACGCTTCAGGCAATTGAAGCTTCTGACCGAGAGGTCAAGCTCTTCAATTGTCATCTCAAGTACCTTATCCTTGCGATCCTCAGGCTTTTCTACGACCGTTGTCGTATTGCTGATCGTATCGGAAAGATTCGTAAACAGCTCGAAGTGATCGCAAAGGATCTTCGCTCCGAGTGACACGGCATCTCTCGCGGTGATGGTCTTGTCAGTCCACACCTCAAGCGTCAGCTTGTCAAAGTCTGTCATGTTTCCGACACGCGTATTCTCAACCGTGTAGTTCACTCTGAGAACAGGTGTGTAAATGGAGTCAATAGGAATAACACCGATTATCGGCTGCGGGAGCTTGTTGCGCTCAGCGGGAACATATCCTCTGCCGTGACCTATTGTCATTTCAATGCTGAGTGATGCGTCCGGTCCAAGCGAAGCAAGGTGCAGCTCGGGGTTAAGGATCTCAACTTCACCGTCGGCTTTAATGTCGCCGGCTGTGACCTCACATTCTCCTGTGGCTTCTATATATACGGTTTTTGTCCCCTGGCAATGAAGACGTGCAATGATTTTCTTAATATTAAGAACGATCTCCGTAACATCTTCCTTGACACCGGGTACTGTCGAGTACTCATGCTGTACACCAGCGATCTTGATCGTCGTAACGGCTGTTCCAGGAAGTGAGGACAAAAGAATCCTGCGAAGGGAGTTTCCTAAGGTCGTGCCGTAACCGCGCTCCAATGGTTCAACAATGTACTTGCCGTATGATTCATCGTCCGGTGACTCAATACATTCGATACGCGGTCTTTCAATTTCTACCATACATACCCTCCTTCAATATTCAGGCACCGATAGGTACCGTTTTTTCAGCTTTCCGTTTATGGAGTCCAGGATTACTTAGAATACAACTCAACGATGAGCTGCTCTTCGATAGGCAGGTCGATATCTTCTCTTTCGGGAAGGGCGACAACCTTTGCCACTGCGTTGGCAGCGTCATAATCCAACCATTTGGGAGGCTGACGGAAAGAGTTAGCCTCAATGTTTGCTTTAAACTTCTCAAGGCTGCGGCTGTTTTCTTTCAGAGCAACAACCATTCCGGGCTTGACAAGGAAAGAGGGAATATTGACTTTCTTGCCATCAACCGTGAAGTGACCATGCAGAACAAGCTGTCTTGCCTCGGCACGGCTCATAGCAAAGCCCAGTCTGTAAACTACGTTATCAAGTCTGCTCTCGAGGATAGCAAGAAGGTTTTCACCTGTTTTACCTTTTCTCTTGCTTGCCATTTCAAAATAGCTTCTGAACTGGTCCTCGAGGATGCCGTAATATCTTTTTGCCTTCTGCTTCTCGCGGAGCTGGGAGCCGTACTCGGAAGTCTTGCTGCGGTTCTGACCGTGCATTCCGGGTGCATATGCTCTGCGCTCAAGTGCACACTTATCCGTGTAGCATCTGTCGCCCTTCAGGAAAAGCTTCTGGTTTTCTCTGCGGCAAAGGCGGCAAACCGCTTCAGTATATCTTGCCATACTATGTTTACCTCCTTAAACTCTGCGGCGTTTCGGCGGACGGCAGCCGTTATGAGGAATCGGAGTAACATCCTTGATCATTGTTACTTCAAGACCTGCGGACTGGAGCGCACGAATAGCTGCTTCACGACCGGAGCCGGGGCCCTTGACGAAAACTTCAACTGTTTTCAGACCGTGCTCCATAGCAGCCTTAGCTGCTGTCTCTGCTGCTGTCTGTGCAGCAAACGGAGTTGATTTCTTGCTTCCGCGGAAGCCCATGCCGCCTGCGGATGCCCATGAAATGGCATTTCCGTTTGTATCGGTTATAGTAACCATTGTGTTATTGAAGGAAGAGCTGATATGCACTGCGCCCTTCTCGATGTTTTTTCTCTCGCGGCGTCTGGTTCTGACCTTCTTGCCTTTGGTAGGTGCTGCCATTACATATCCCTCCTTACTTCTTCTTGTTAGCTATTGTATGCTTCGGGCCCTTGCGGGTACGGGCATTGGTTTTGCTTCTCTGACCGCGAACGGGAAGTCCTCTTCTGTGACGTGTTCCGCGGTAGCAGCCGATCTCGGTAAGGCGCTTGATATCAAGAGCAACTACGCGGCGAAGGTCGCCTTCTACTGTGTAGCTCTTGTCAATGCAGTCACGAAGCTTTGCTTCTTCTTCCTCTGTAAGATCTTTAACTCTTGTGTCGGGATTGATGCCGGTTTCCTCAAGAATCTTCTTTGCGCTTGTTCTGCCGATGCCATATACATAGGTCAGGCCAATCTCAATTCTTTTCTCCTTGGGAAGGTCAACGCCGGATATACGTGCCATACTTTTCAATCATTCCTTTCGCTCAAAATGACGAACATTCTGCTTAGCCCTGACGCTGTTTGTGCTTAGGGTTCTCGCAGATTACCATTACTTTACCCTTGCGCTTAATGACCTTGCACTTCTCGCACATGGGCTTAACGGACGGTCTTACTTTCATGTTTAAACCTCCTACTTACTACGCCAAGTAATTCTGCCTCTTGTGAGGTCATACGGTGACATCTGTACCGTGACTTTATCGCCGGGCAGAATCCTGATAAAATTCATACGAAGCTTGCCGGAGATATGCGCCAAAATGGTGTGTCCTCCGCCTATGTCTACCTGAAACATAGTATTGGGCAGCGACTCGACTACTGTGCCCTCAAGCTCTATCATGTCGTCTTTTGCCAATTTTACATACCTCCTCGGTCTTCATCCGCGCGGGCAGAATACTCTGCCAGCGCTCTGCGTAAATCGCTGTTTGTAAACTTCTCATTGTTCCTGATTTTTTCCGCGACGCGCATCTGCGTTTTTGCGGCAAGCTGAATATGCTTCAGCTTCTTTTTCTTCGGGAGCTCCGCTCGTCTGCCCTTTCCGTCGGCAAGCAGCGCGTACCCTTCGCTTATTTCAAGCACGAAAAAGTACTTTCCGTTGTCTCTGCCGTTAAGAGATTTGACGATATCTGATTTTTCTATCATATCAGAACCCCTCAAAAACAGTGAGGATTTCCGGCTCTCCGTCAGTTATCAGGATCGTGTTTTCATAGTGGGCGGCATATCTGCCGTCTGCCGTGACAACTGTCCATCCGTCCGGCAGGACGCGTATCGCTGCAGCTCCCGCGTTTACCATGGGCTCTACCGCTATCGTCATGCCTCTGACAAGCCTCGGACCTTTTCCGGGTTTCCCGAAATTCGGGACCTCGGGGTCTTCATGCATTTGTGAGCCGACACCGTGACCGACATATTCTCTGACGACGGAAAAACCGTTCGCCTCGACATATTCCTGTACGGCGTGTGATATGTCGGAGATACGATAGCCTTCGCGTGCATATTTTATGCCCTCGAAAAAGCTTTGCTTCGTGACCTCCGCAAGTCTTCTCGCTTCCTCCGTGCCGTTTCCGACAATAAAGGTTGCGGCGCAGTCTCCGACGTAACCATGAAGTGTCGCGCCGACGTCTACACACACGACATCCCCATCCTTAAGTCTTCTTTTACCCGGTATCCCGTGTATAAGCTCATCGTTCACCGATATGCAGGTACTGGCAGGATATCCGCTGTAATTCAGAAAGGTTGGTACAGCGCCTTTTGACACGATGTAGTCATGGACTGCTTTATCAATTTCCCGGGTTGTAACGCCGGCGGTCACCATATTTCCCGCGAGTTCGCGGGCAGCCGCGGTAACTTTTCCGGCCTGGCGCATCAGGGAAATTTCCCTTGGGGATTTGATTTTAATCATGTCAAATCCCCAGAGCTTCGCAGATTACGGCAGTAGTCAGCTCAATAGTCGGCTGATTGTCTACCATTTTGAGCTTTCCTCTTGAATTATAGAAATCCTTGAGAGGCTCCGTCTCACTGTGATACACTTTAAGACGATTTTTTACGGTTTCCGGCTCATCATCCTTGCGGATAACAAGCTTTTCGCCGCAGTTGTCGCAAATTCCGTCGACCTTCGGGGGATTTGCCACAACATGGTATGTCGCACCGCATGATGTGCATGTACGTCTGCCTGTCATGCGTACTTCGATCGTTTCATCGGAAATCTCGATAGAGAGCGCAACGTCGATCGCTATGCCCTCCTGTTCAAGAGCTTCGGCCTGCGCCAGCGTTCTCGGCATACCGTCGAGGATATACCCGTCTGCGCAGTCAGGCTCGGCAAGTCTTTCCTTCATGATCCCGATAATGACCTCATCGGGTA
>JAZRYQ010000147.1:0-2939 GCA_045600805.1 Candidatus Alloscillospira sp.
CCAGGAATTACGATAAGGTGCTGACACAGCAATACGGGGACTGGCGTGTTTTTCAGCGAGGGACCCAGTATCATTCCGGCATTATCTTCCGGGAGAACAACCCGGAAGACGAACTGCGCTGCGGGTATCTCGTTACGGAAAAAATGAAAAAGCTGTGGGCTGCAGAGCTTGAAGTTCTGGAGGTTTTCAAGAGCGTTTGCAAAAAGCACGGGATCAGGTATTTTGCAGCCGGGGGTACGCTTTTGGGTGCGGCGCGGCATAAAGGTTACATTCCGTGGGATGATGATATCGACATCCATCTGCCTCCGCAGGATTTTGAACGTTTTTGCGAAGTCGCGGTCAGGGATTTGCCTGAGAATTATTTTTTTGAAAGCTGCAAAACGGAAGAGCATTTCAGGCCGTACCATTGCAAGATCCGTAAAACAGATACGATCGCGCATACCGTAAAGGAAAAGGTATGTAATCCAAACTCGGCGGAAGGCGTCTGGATCGATCTGTTCCGAATGGACTACCTGCCGGAGAACGCGATCGCGAGAGCATGGAACGTATTCCGCATGAAAGCGATAAGGGTATTTTTTCACGGAGAAACAAATACAAGGATCGCCGCAAGATGCGCAAGCAGAAAAAAGAAACGGAAGTATACGCTGAATCTCTATACGTTCGCCTGGAAAGTGGCGCGGCATTTTGTAACCGAAGAGCAGCTTACGGAAAAGTATTGCCGGATCGCCTCAACGAAAGGGCCGACGGGCAAGCTGGCTGCTGCCTGTTTTAAGCCGGGATGCAAAAAGCTGATATGGGACGCTTCCGATTTTGACGATACGATAGAACTGCCGTTTGAGCATACGACCGTCAGCGCCCCCAAGAATTACGATAAGGTGCTGACACAGCAATACGGGGACTGGCGTGTTTTTCAGCGAGGGACCCAGTACCATTCCAAGGTCGTTTTTTCGGATAACGGTGAAAAAACAGACAGGCCGTGACCGTTGTTAAGGAATAACGGCGCCGTCGGGGATCGTAGAAAAAATGCGGGTTTTGCGCAACAAGGCTTGATAGGCTGCGCAAAATAGAAAAACAGGAAAAACGCGGTCAGGCCGTTGTTTTATCGGCAGATACGTCGAAGTGAATAAATGAGGATGATATGATCAAGCAAAATTGGAAAGCTATCGCGGGCGAGTTTTTAGGATCGGCTTTTATCAGTTTTTGGGGGCTGGGTTTTATTATACCGTTCACCGTTTTGGGATATGTCAGTAATATGTTTGAGTTTGCCGTGTGGTTCGGCATCGCTTTTGCATTAACGGTCATTGCTTTTTCTCCCATATCCGGTTCTCATGTTAATCCCGGCGTTACTGTAGCCTGGGCGATCTTTGGCGGATTTGATAAAAAACTGATCCTCCCCTATTGCATGGCTCAAGTTCTTGGATGGGGCGTAGGGGTTGCGCCTTTGTATATTATTTTTGACAGTGTTTTGGATACCTGGGCAAAAACCACAGGAGGGAATCCGGCGACACTTTTCTTCTGTTCCTCGCCGGCCGACCACCTGCTTGCCGGTGCCGGACTTGAAATTTTTCTTACCGCAATGCTTACCCTGGGCATCTTTATGCTGCTTGAAAAACGTCTTCCCGGAGCACCGTCCGCTAAAGCGTTTCCGTGGGCGATAGGCTTTGTGATCTCGCTGACCATTGCTCTCGGCGGCGGGTTTACCGGTACTTGTATCAATCCTGCGCGTGATTTCGGGCCGAGAGTTGCCGGTTATCTTTACGGTTTGATCAAGGGGTACGACGTTTCCTCTGTTTTCGCCGGTTGGCAATGGCTTATGTACATTGTTGCACCGGGCATAGGCGCCGTTGTCGGCGGCATTTTCCATTATGGTGTTATAGTTAAATTGCTTCCTGATGGCAAGGAAGAGAAAGCTGAGTAAACATGGTAGTTGGAATTCTTCTCGCCGGAGGCGTAGGCAAGCGCATAGGTGCTGCCGTTCCGAAGCAGTTTCTGGAAGTAAACGGTAAGCCGATCATCTGGTATCCTTTGAATATCATGGAAAAGCATCCGGATATCGATGCCGTGGAAATCGTGTGCGTCGAAAGCTTTATTGATGAAATGCGGAATATCGTCGCTCAATATGGCTTTAAAAAAGTGAAATGGATCATTCCGGGCGGCGAGACCTGTCAGGAATCTTCCTTTAACGGTGTGCGAAATCTCAAAGGCAAATTGTCCGATTCAGACATCATTCTGATACATATGGCTTCGTACCCGCTGGCAAGTGCCGAAATCATGTCGGGTTGTATTGAGTCCGCAAAAAAGAACGGGAACGGATGTACAGCCAGGCCGATCGTGTATTCGGCTTTTTTCACAGATGATCGGAAGACAAGCGTTGAGCAAATCGACCGCGACAAGCTTATGCTTTGCACAATGCCCTTTGCGTTCAATTTCGGCGAATGTTTGAATCTATATGAACGGGCGTTTTCAGAGGGCTATGGGATCGAAGGCAATGTATTTACGAATACCTTGTATTGTGATTATGGGAAGAGAATTTATTTCACGAAAGATTCCAACGAGAACATGAAAGTCACGACCCCGGAAGATATCAGGCTGATGCAGGCGTTCCTGACTGTTGCGGAAGGATGCGGAGAAAACGGTTTTGTTGACGGAGGAAAAAATGAGTAAATATTTAGTGGGTATAGATGAGGGAACTACAGGAACAAAAGTATGTGTATTCGATTTGGAGGGGCATCTGATCTCCAGTTCTTACGAAGAATATCCCTCCTATTACCCGAAGCCCGGTTACGTTGAGCAGGACGTCGGACAGATCTCAAGTGCTTTATTCCGGACTTGCCGGACGGCTGTGGACAAATCCGGGATCGATCCGAAAGATATTTTGGCCGTCAGCATTTCCAATCAGGGCGCTGCAATGATCCTTCTTGATGAGAACGGCAACGTTG
>JAZRYQ010000148.1:0-5063 GCA_045600805.1 Candidatus Alloscillospira sp.
GGGTACAGATATGTTCATAACGCTTGATGAATGGTATGAGGGTGAGAACATTCTGCGTGAATGTACCGCTGCGGTTTTTGCGAGAAATGACGGCGAAACGGAAATGCTCCGTGAAAAACGCGCAGAGTATCTTAAAAAGTACGGAACGGACAGCGTGATTCTGAACATTCCCATTACGGCGTGCGCCTCGTCCGATGTTCGCAGACTGCTGCCCTGCCGTCTCGGGTGCGGATTTTTAAGCGACGAGGTTTACGGCTATATCATCAGAAACGGACTTTTCGGAGCAAAACCGGATTTTGAATGGCTGCGGAAAAAATCCCACGCCATGCATAAACCGAAGCGTGTGCCGCATGTTCTCGGGTGTGAGCAGGAAGCGGTGCGCCTTGCCTTATACTGGGGTGCTGATGTTGAAAATGCGCGCACGGCGGGCATACTTCACGATATAACAAAAATATCGGGCCTTGAAGAGCAGTTGCAATTATGCCGGAAATATGGTATCATAACCGATACGCTTGAAGCAAAAAGCGAAAAACTGCTCCATTCAAAAACAGGCGCTGCCGTTGCACGCGATCTGTTCGGTGTGAATGACGAGGTTTACCATGCGATATGCTGGCATACAACCGGCAAAGCGAATATGACGCTACTTGAAAAAGTCCTGTATCTTGCCGATTATATTGAGCCGAACAGAGACTTTGAAGGTGTTGACAAGCTCAGGCTGCTTTGCTACACGGATATAGACAAAGCCATGACGCTCGGACTTGAAATGAGCGTCGAGGATCTGAACGAGCGCGGCGTACCGATACATAAAAACACATTTGATGCGCTTACATTTTACAGACGAAAGGAGAACGGCGAATGTTAAACGCTCTTGATTTGGCTATTGAAGCGGTGAAAGTTCTTGATACGAAAAAGGGTCAGAAGATCAAGCTTCTTGAAACAAAAGATATCACCGTGCTTGCGGAATACTTCATTATCTGCACTGCAAATACGACATCCCATATTAAAACACTGTCCGACGAGGTGCAGAAGCGCCTTGACGAGCTCGGAGAACCTGTTATCAGAACGGAAGGTCTGCGCACGGGCGGCTGGGTGATCGTTGATTACGGCTGCGTGGTAATCCATCTGTTCCTGAAGGAAGCAAGAGAGTTTTATTCTCTTGAAAGACTTTGGAGCGATGCTCCGGAGATCGATATAAGTAAAATAGTAACGGATTAAAAAGGGTTGACGGCTATGAAATATGATTTTGCAGGTATTGAGAAAAAATGGCAGCAGAAATGGGAAGAAAACAAGGTCTATGCCGCGGTAAACGGCAGTGATAAGCCGAAGTTTTACGGACTTATCGAGTTTCCTTATCCGTCGGGGCAGGGTCTCCACGTCGGGCATCCGAGACCGTACACGGCTATGGATATCGTCACGCGCAAAAAACGCATGATGGGTTATAATGTCCTTTTCCCGATAGGCTTTGACGCTTTCGGCCTTCCGACGGAAAACTATGCGATAAAAAACAAGATCCACCCGGCGAAGGTCACGAAGGATAACATCGAAAACTTCACAAAGCAGCTCAAGATGCTCGGTTTCGGCTTTGATTGGGACAGAGTTGTAGATACAACACAGCCGGAATATTACAAATGGACACAGTGGATATTCCTCAAGCTGTACGAAAAAGGACTTGCCTATAAAGCAACGATGCCGGTCAACTGGTGCACCTCCTGCAAATGCGTCCTTGCAAATGAAGAGGTCGTAAACGGTGTTTGCGAGCGCTGCGGCAGCGAAGTCGTGCGCCGTGAAAAAAGTCAGTGGATGCTGAAGATCACGGAATACGCACAGAGACTGATCGACGATCTTGATGACCTTGATTTTATTGAGCGTGTAAAGATCCAGCAGAGAAACTGGATAGGCAGAAGCACGGGCGCGGAAATTGATTTTGAAACGACTGCGGGCGATAAATTAAAGGTTTTCTCAACAAGACCCGATACGCTCTTCGGCGCGACATACATGGTAATTTCGCCGGAGCATACGATCATTTCCGATTGGGAAGACAAGCTTGAAAATCTCGACGAAGTCAAAGCATATCAGCAGGCGGCAGCGAAAAAGTCCGACTTTGAGCGCACGGAGCTTGCTAAAGAGAAAACAGGCGTAAAGCTCGCGGGTGTTGCGGCGATCAACCCCGTGACCGGAAAAGAAATACCGATTTTCATTTCGGATTACGTTCTTGCAACGTACGGCACAGGCGCGATCATGGCTGTTCCCGGGCATGATACACGTGACTGGGAATTTGCAAAAGTGTTTGACCTCCCGATAATCGAGGTCGTTGCCGGCGGTGATGTTGAAAAGGAAGCGTTCACCGACTGCGAGACAGGTACGATGGTCAATTCCGGTTTCCTTGACGGCATGAGCGTCGAGGACGCAAAAAAAGCGATTATCGCATGGCTTTCAGAAAAAGGAATCGGCAAAGAAAAAGTAAACTTCAAGCTTCGTGACTGGGTATTTTCTCGCCAGAGATACTGGGGCGAGCCTATCCCAATGGTCTACTGCGAGAAATGCGGCTGGGTACCGCTGCCGGAATCCGAGCTTCCGCTGCTGCTGCCCGAGGTCGAAAATTATGAAACGACCGACAACGGCGAAAGCCCGCTGGCCCATATGACGGATTGGGTGAACACGACCTGTCCACACTGCGGAGATAAAGCAAGACGTGAGACCGATACAATGCCGCAGTGGGCAGGCTCAAGCTGGTACTTCCTGCGGTATATGGACCCGCACAATCCCAATGCGCTCGCTTCAAAAGAAGCGATGGATTACTGGAGTCCTGTTGACTGGTACAACGGCGGCATGGAGCATACGACGCTTCATCTGCTCTATTCAAGATTCTGGCATAAGTTCCTGTACGATATCGGTGTCGTACCGACGAAAGAGCCGTATATGAAGCGCACGAGCCACGGAATGATCCTCGGGGAAGACGGACAGAAAATGTCAAAGTCACGCGGAAACGTCATAAATCCGAATGACGTCGTAAACGAGTTCGGTGCCGACACGCTGAGGCTGTATATCATGTTCATCGGTGACTTTGAAAAGGCAGCGCCGTGGTCGGCTAATGCCGTCAAGGGCTGCAAGAGATTTTTAGACAGAATATGGAATCTCACAGAGACACGCATAGACGGCGATGAGAGCTATTCGCAGGCAAATGAAAAATCCATACACCGCACGATCAAAAAGGTCGGAGAAGACATCGAGAACATGAAATTCAACACTGCTATCGCGTCGCTCATGTCCCTTGTCAATGACTACTATGACCATAAGCCGTCGCGCGGCGATATCCGGCTTCTGCTTACCCTGCTTTGCCCGTTTGCTCCGCACATTGCCGAAGAGCTCTGGGAGATACAGGGCTTTGAAGGCTTTGCCGTGAACGCCAAATGGCCGGATTACGATGAAGCAAAAACCGTCGATTCCGTCAAGGAAATCGCCGTACAGGTCAACGGAAAGCTGAAAACGACCGTGTTCATACCGATTGACTGCGAGGATCAGACTGCAATCGACGCAGCAACGGCAAACGACAAGATAAAATATCTCATGGAAGGCAAACAGCTTGTCAGAACGATCGTCGTGAAAAACAAGCTTGTAAATCTTATTTTGAAATAAAATAATTTGCTTGACTTTTTTTGCATTACCGTTTATAATACTATTGCTTAGCCATGGAATAGTGGCCCTTAAAGCGTGGCAACACGTATTTGGAGGGAGGGAAATATAGATGTCAGAAGTACATGTCAAAGAAAATGAATCTTTGGACAGCGCTCTCAGAAGATTTAAGCGCAACTGTGCCAAGGACGGTGTTCTCGCAGACCTGAGAAAGAAAGAGTACTATCAGAGTCCCAGCGTAAAGCGCCGCAAGAAGTCTGAGGCTGCCCGTAAAAACAAGAACAAGAGATTTTATTAAAATCTGTAATTAAAACGCCTGCGTTCGCAGGCGTTTTAGTTTATGTATAATCAGATTTGAAACATCCGTAGTTTACAACGGGTGTTTACTGCGCTATAATACACATAATTGTATATTACCAAGGAGATGCGTTTATGTATAACTGCAAATTTCCAAATCTGTTTTCCCCCATCGTATTGGGGAATACCTATTTTAAAAACAGAATTTTCGGCTCCCCGCAGGGCTCCAGCCATTCCACGTTCGGCAATCAGCCGACAGATCAGAGTGTTGCGTTTTATGAGCGCAAGGCAATCGGCGGCGCGGCGGCTGTCTGCCTCGGTGACGCTGTCGTTGACTCGGAAATAGGCTGCGGAAACGGCCCTCATGTCGCGCTTGATAAATTCGGCAACATGGTGCACCTGAACAGACTTGCACGTGACATTTCACGCCACGGAGCGGTTGCGTCGGTTGAATTGAACCATTGCGGCTCAAGCTCACGTTATTCGTATATGACCGGCCATAAAATTTACGGCGCGATCGCAAAGGACACGCTGAATTTTCATCATCCGGAGTTTTCGATCCACGCGGAAGAAATGCCGCCGGAGATAATCGAGCGGACGATCAACAAATTTGCAGACGCAGCCTTTACGGCTCAGCGATGCGGCTTCGGCATGGTAACGCTACACGGCGGTCATGGCTGGCTACTGACGCAGTTCATGCACCCGACAAATAACCGTCGCGATGAATGGGGCGGAAGCTTTGAAAACCGTATGCGTTTTCCGCTTGCTGTCTGTGACGCGATACGCAAAAAATGCGGCAAAAATCTCGTCATAGAAATGAGAATATCCGGCTCTGAGGTGTACGACGGCGGATACGATATTGACTATGGCGTGGAAATCGCAAAAGCGCTTGACGGGCATCTTGATCTGATCCATGTTTCGGCGGGGTGCCACGAGGTCGATGAAGTGTTCACCGTGACGCATCCGTCAATGTTCCTGCCGGATGGCGTGAACGTAAAATACGCAGCTGAAATCAAAAAGCACGTCAAAACGCCTGTCGCGACACTCGGCGGCATCAATGATCCCGCTATGATGGAAGAGATCATCGCACCCGGCAAAGCCGATATTGTGGAAATTGCGCGTCAGTCGCTTGC
>JAZRYQ010000149.1:0-2680 GCA_045600805.1 Candidatus Alloscillospira sp.
GATCTCCGCAAGCGCTGTATCGACCGTTTCCTGCGACGCACCTTCCGTTTCCGTGACGGTGGACAGTGTCTGAACGGCTTCGTCGCGTGCTTTGCTTCTGTTTAAACGCACGGTTTCGAAATACTCCGACATCGTTTTCACGCTGCCGCTTTTTTCATAGAATAATCCTGCTTCGTTGAGGCTCTGTTTATCCTCCGCAAGCGTTTTTTCCGTATCCGCCGCATTTTCAGACGATGCAAGCGATGCCGCTTCATCCTCCTGCTTGTTATAGCTCCAGTTCAGGTACACCGCAAGGCACACAAATAAAAGCACCGAGGCTATGACAGCCGTTCTTTTGAAATTCTTCATAATATATCCTCCATTATTTCATTTTGACTACCGTTATTTTGTCCCGTCCGAGTCCCGTGAGGCTATGTACGGCTTCCGTCAGCTTTCTTGCAACCGCGGCGTTATCGGCGCCCTCGGCTATGGCAAGCGCTCCCGTATAGTCTGGGTATATCTCCAAAAGCGCGACAGGCGCTTCGGAGCTTCCCGAGCCCGTTATCACGGCGCTTTGCGTTGAGTCTGTTCTGTTTTCGCCATCGGATGATTCCTGCGACGATTTTCTGTCGTATGCAATGACCGTTTCCGTGCCGCGGCATAAAGTAAGCACAACACGCACGCGGCCTGCACCTGCGATTTCCGAAAGCGCGTCGGCCATGCGTTCTTCTTCTTTGGCGAGTGAAAAGCTCTCACTCTGCGTTTTTTCCGCCGTTGTTTTTGTTTGCCTGAACGACGGCAGGAGCATGAGCAGTACGCCGAGCACAAACAGGGCGATAAGGTATTTGTTTTTTCCGAAAATTCCGGACAGTTTTGTTTTGAAGTCTTTAAAATTCATGGCTTACTCCGTGTGACAGGTATATCCCCAAGCTCTGAGCGTAGGACATCGCAAAGCATATCAAGCAATGCGGTGTCGGCCTCCGAAATAATCTCGGCGCTTTCCGGATACCAGTACCCCTCCTCCGACCAGCGAAGTGTGACATGCGCATGGATATCCGCAATACCGAAATTTTTTCCTTTGTCCATAATATATGCTTCAAACTTTTCCTGTATGACTTTGCGCGTCGCGCTTTGCGTATCGCCTGCGATTTTCTCCGAAATGCTCTGCTTTTCCCTTGCAAAGCTGCCCGCGATCGCGTCAAGGTCAAGCTCTGCCTGCGTCAGCGGTGTAAGGATGCAGAGAAGCGTCATGAGCCCGCAGACGAATTTTACCGCCGCGTGCGTTTTTCCCTTCGGGGATATTTCACACACGATTGAGGAAATGATTGCCGCAGTGAATACCGCCAGCGTCCATTTTTTCATAAAATCCATCATGTCACCGCTTTCATTGCGATTATGAGCGATATGAAAAGCATCACAGCGCACGCGCCGATAAGCCCCAGCACCATGCCGAATGCCGTGCCGATATTGCCGAGAAGTCCTGAAATTCTGCTGTCTGATACGGTGCCGGCAAGCCCCGCCGCAGCTTTATAGGCAAGGTACGCCGCGCCGATTCTGATAAACGGGACGGCACACACGGTGAGCACCACAGCCATCCCGAAAATCCCTATTGCGTTTTTCACGGTTCCCGCCCCTGCGGCAACAACACCGGCAGCATCGGAGATGATCCCGCCGACAACGGGCAGCGCCGTGGATATTGCCGTTTTCGCAATGCGCGACGCGGCGGCGTCGGCAGTACCGGAAACGATCCCGGTCACGGACAAATAGCAGGTGAACACGATCACAAGCCCCGTAAGGAACGTGACTGCCAGCCATTTCAAAAGTCCCGTCACTGATGCAAGCGACGCATTCCCCGTGGCAGCCTGCCCAATGCCCGCCGCAAGATAGGTGAAAATCACGGGCACGGCAAAGCCCGAGCCGAGCGTTATCAGAATATCTATGAACATGACGGAAGCTGCGCATTTCGCGGCAGCGGAGGCATAAGCGCCGGACATAGCCGAGGCGGATGCAAGCGTCGGCAAAAGCACCTTGGAAAAGGCGGACAATTCGTTGATCGTTTCCTGCCCCATGTTGATAAACGACGCAGCGTCTGTCACCGTCACGGCGGCGATCGCGCATACGGCCGCCAATGTCACGGTTTTCGATTTATCCTCAAAAAGGCACGAACCTGCGGCGGCAATGACAGATATTACGACCACCTTTGCCGCGCCCGAGATCGCTTTTTTCACTTCCCTGCCGCCGTAATCGCGCACATACCGCCATATCCGTGAAAAAAGCTCCGTATCGTCCGGCGACGCGCCGTCAAGCACTTCCCTTGCGCTGTCGGGAACAGCGTCCTCCAGCGCATTCATATCAACGCTGTCGGAAACGGCATCCTCCGGCGCAGCGTGTGCGTTTACCGAAAGCGCAAACGCAAGCAAAACCGCAAACAGCATGATCGTTATTTTTTTCATGACATAAGTCTCTCCATGACTGAAAACACACTGCGAAGCAGAGGAAGCGAGAGCAGTATGGCACTTGCCGTTCCGAGCATTTCCGCGGCCTCTGCCGTACCGTTCTGACCGCAGTCACGCATCGCACCGGCTGATAGGCGCGTCACGGCAGAAATTCCGGCGCATTTTATGACAGCAGTCAGTACCGAATCCGATATTCCCGCGGTTTCTGCGGTCGTTTTCAGGTAATCATAAATACTTGACAGTAT
>JAZRYQ010000150.1:0-17578 GCA_045600805.1 Candidatus Alloscillospira sp.
GCTGTCCCGGAGCAGATGCAGCTTATGGATGTTCCCGAGGGAGATTACTTCGTCTTTGAGCATGGGCCGCTTGATTTTGAAACGGAAAGTCAAAGCGTCGAAGAAAAAATCGAAGCTGCAATGAAAAATTATGATTACGTCGCCGACGGTTACGCGCTTGATCTTACGCCCGAAAGAGTGTTTTACTTCTACCACGATTGCGAGAGATTTTTTAAATATGTAAGACCTGTTAAAAAAGTATTTTGAGATTTGTTTATTAGGGAAATTTTCTATGTTCAGAACAGCGCAGGTAACAAAACTGAATATCAGCGCAACGGAAAGCAGTCAATGGTGCAAAGATGCCGTATTTTTCAAAGTCCAAAACGGACGTGGAAAACTGTGTCACATATCGGGCCCGGCGGGGCGCGATTATAATTACCCCTCCCAGTTTTGCCTGAACGGAAAGCCGCTCGTACAGGGGTATTACCCCGTTTGCCCGACATGTTACGGTATGCTCGCAACAGGATACGGAATAGAAAATGTCGATTGCCGTGAGCTTGCAGCGATTCGCAAAGTTCTGAACTGTGAATACACCGGCCTGGAAAATGCGTTCAATGCCCTGCTCCCGCTTCTGAAGCTTCTGGATGACGGCCTGTACATGCTGGCTGACACCGAGCTTGCCCCGACAGACGGAAAACACTTTTTCTATAATGTTCCAAACAAACTGACGCAAAACATGGCCTGCGGAGATTCTGTCTATAATAGTGATTATTACGCAGTCACAGCGGGATTTCCGGCGTTTCTCTACCCGACGCAATCGCCAAAAACGATCAATATGCAGCAGGTAGACGAATACAGGAAAAAGCTTTCCGAGGGCTGTGAGCTCAGAGGACTTGCGTTTTATGAAAAAGGCTTTATCTGCGCGCTGCTTGACGGACATCATAAGGCAATCGCTGCCGCACAGCTCGGGATCAAGCTCAAATGTCTGACGATCGTTCCGGCAGACGGATGTTTTTCAGAGAATAATCCCATGCCGCCTGATAAAAGAAAATTAAGTGATATCTCTTTCAGCACAGTTCATGTCAAACCTGAGCATGACATCCTTTACGGTGAACGATATGGGCGTGTTTTTGCCAAGCGCCGGACAGAGAATATACAAATCGCTGATTATTCACTTACCGATGAACGCTTTGCGGATATGGATGCTTTCGTTGCAGCGCATTATCACAGCCTTGAAAGCATATGTCTTTTAGATGCCGCAGACCTTATCAGCGACGATATAACGGATGCAGTCATCGACGAATGGCTCGCATCTCCGAATGATGAAAATGCTGTCTTTCTCGAATATTTGATGATACACAGGGCAGAGACAGATTTGCCCGCAGCATACAAAATCGCGGAAAAAGTGATTCACCGCGGTTTAACCATGCTGCCGCAGAAGGAAGCGTGGAAAGTCGTACTCATGTGCAAAGGGGAAAATGCCGAAAACCTTGCCATTGATTATGTCGCAAGCCATAACAAAACCGATAAATGCTGGGATATCGTCACTTCATATTGGGACTGAATAAAACTCCCAGTGAATTATGTAAGAGGAAAACAGGTATGCAAAAAGTAAAAAAACTTTTCGGGGAATTCAAAATGACGTGGCCGAGGGTCCTCATTTTCGCGGTCATCACGGCGATCATGACGGCCCTGTTAAATGAGATCCCGTTTTTGCGTGACACATCATTTCAGGATATCGCCATCGTATTCGACTGCTGGATCCTGTTTGCCGTGTTCATTATCATGAACTGTGAAAAATGGTGGGAAGCGTCGCTCAAATGCTTCGTGTTTTTTCTCGTCAGCCAGCCGCTTATTTATCTCATGGAGGTGCCGTTTGAGCCGAATGGCTGGGACGTGTTCAGATATTACGTTTTTTGGATAAAACCGACGCTGTATACGCTCCCCGGTGCAGCGATCGCATTTTTTGTGAAGCGCAAAAACTGGCTCAGCGTGCTGATCTTATCCGTCGCAAACGCGTATCTTGCCTTTATGTGCGTAAGTCATTTCCGGAACATGACGGCAAGCTTCCCGCATCATCTTCTGAGCGCTGTTTTCTGCCTTGGGCTTGCAGTGTTCTTCACATCTGTTTTGCTGGAGGATAAAAAGCACCGCACCCTTGCGCTCATTATCATCGCCGCCGTTCTGATTTCTTCGCTTATCATCACAAAGCCGATCAGAGAAATAAAATTCACCATCGGCGACGGCGACTGGACATGCATCGAAACAACGGGCGAATTTGTCGATGTTGCCATGGAGGACGGCGCGGTGACGCTCAAGGCAAAAGGAAAAGGCACGGAAATTCTGACATTTCAAAGCAGCAGCGGCGAGATCAAAGAATACTGGATCACGGTCACAGGCCATGAAATTCTGGCAGATGAAATAGACTGACAAAAAGGCGCACTGCAAAATTTCTCATTTTGCAGCGCGCCCTTATTTTTACTGCATGATCGACGCTTTCTCGAGGTCTTCTTTTAACAGCGTCATCAAATCGTCTTTCGTCGGCGTTTCAAGCTGTGACACTCTGTCCGAATGCGCGGCGATCGCATTTTCAAAGAAGTTTCGGACATCGCGGCCGTTGCCGAAGTTCTCGTCACGATATTCATACATGCTGTTGAAATGCGCTTTTGCAAATGCTTCGGATTCTTCGTTCAGCGTGTACATGTTGCTGTTGCACTGGAGCATGAAAATATCAAAAAGCTCCTGCCCGTTATAATCCTCAAACATGAAATACCGGTTGAAGCGCGATTCAAGTCCCGGATTTGAGCTGATAAAATCCTCCATCAGATCCTCATACCCCGCTACGATCACGACAAGATCCTCGCGGTTATCCTCCATCGCTTTTAAAAGCGTTTCGACTGCCTCCTGACCGAAATCGTTTCCCTCTTTCGAGGTCAGCGCGTAAGCCTCGTCAATAAACAACACGCCGCCCATCGCTTTTTTGATTACCTCGCTTGTTTTCTGCGCCGTCTGACCGACAAACCCCGCGACAAGTCCCGAACGGTCAACCTCCACAAGCTGTCCTTTTGACAATACGCCGATGGCACAGTAAAGCTGCGCGATAAGCCTTGCAACGGTCGTTTTTCCCGTTCCTGGATTGCCCATGAATACCATATGAAGCGAAACAGGCGGAACGACAAGTCCGTTTTCCTCCCGCAGCTTGCGGACTTTCATGAGATTGATAAGACTTTTTACGTTTGCCTTTACCTTTTCAAGACCGACAAGGGAATCAAGCTTTGCAAGCAGCTCATCGAGGTTCGGCTTTTCCGGTGCTTTTTCCGCCTCGGTTTTCGGTGCCTCCGGCTTCAATGCATCCGTCTTTTTCGTTTCCTCCAAAAGCTCCTTTGCCGCTTTGTCGGCATCATCCATCGAGCCGAGCAGCGTTGCAAAATCCGTTAGGTCATTTAAATACGCACCCGGTGATTTGATTTTAAATTCCTTATCCTTGTAGTTAAAAATCATTTTCTCTCTCCGTCATATTTTTCAAACAGTTCAAATACAAAAGCCGCACATTCCTCCGGCATATCTATAAACGACATACCGTGTGTTGACTGCTCCGATGTAAAAAGCTTTTTATCCGTACAGCAGGCGTTGTAGTTTTCAACGCCCATGGAATACGGAACAAAATCATCCATTTTGCCGTGGATAAAGTAAAACGGGTATTTTGCACAGCGCAGACATTTTCGCGTATCGACGCTTTTGAGCCGCAGTCCTGTTTTTACCCAAAGAGCAAGATCAATAAAATAGATCGTCGGGAACGGCGGAAGATGCGCAAATTTCTTCATCACGATCTTGATTATATCATACGCGGAGGTAAAACCGCAATCGCAGATAACACCGCGCATTTCCGGCGGGAAATCAAGCTCTGCACACATGGCGACGGTCGCACCGCCCATGGATATCCCGTCGATATAAACGGGACGCTGACCACCCTCTTTTTCATGCAGCCATTTACTCCATTCTACAACGTCAAAGCGCTCCATAAGCCCGAAGGTCGTATATTTGCCGTCGCTTCTGCCGCTTGCGCGCTGGTCGATAAGCAGGATATTGCAGTCCTTTTCAATAAAAAGCGGAAGCACGGCGGCAAAATTGGCAATGCCCGTTGCGCGGTAGCCGTGTACGAGTATTATGGTTCGTTTCGCATTCTCCTGCGCAAAATACTCTCCGCAGAGAGTGATCCCGTCAACGCTTTTGATTTCGACGTTTTCTTTCGGAACACTGTTCCATACCGCGTTGCCTTTTTCAAGAAATTCCGCAAGACCGGGTACGGAATCTGCATCCTGCGTCGCGTTTTTTATGATCATTCCCGCAACGCCCTTTACGTCACGTGCGAACGCCATTTCAAATCCGACAAAACCGGCGGCGATAAGCAGAAGCAGGATAAACAGAACAATGAGTGCAATTATCATCCGTAAAACACCTCGGATAAGCAGCGGATGTACTCCGGCGTCGTACCGCAGCAGCCTCCGACGATACGTACATTCAGCGCCTTGTATTTTTCCATCTGACGGGCAAATTCCTCTGCCGAGACGCTGTAAGTGCCGTCTTCTTTCGGAAGTCCCGCATTGAGTTTCATAATAAGCGGTTTGTTTATCATAGATGCAAGCTTTTCCGCTGTTGGATACATTTCATCCGGCGACAGCGAACAGTTCAGCCCCGCGGCAAGGACAGCGGTATCGTTTATATACGAAGCAAAGTCCTCCACGGTGCAGCCTGCATATGTCTTTCCGGCTGCCGTGAACGTCATGGTCGCAAGCGTGTCAAGTCCTGCGTCGAGCGCGGCGTTTACGGCGGCTTCCAGCTCGCTTACCGTGCTCATCGTTTCAACCGCGGCAAGCTCCGCGCCGTGCGCTTTGCCGAGCCGCGCCTGCTCTGAAAATCTTGCATATGCGCGTTCATAGGTCAAGTCACCGTACGGCTCCATGAATTCACCGGTCGGCCCGATATCAACGGCTGTAAGCGCTCTTCCCGCGGCAGCGCGCTTTGCGAGCTTTACCGCCGCGCCGATGATCTCATCCGCACTTGCGCCCGAGCCCCTCAATGCCTCGGAGCAGGAGGAAAACGTGTTCGTACACAGTATCCTGCTGCCGGCTGCAACATATTCCGCGTGTATTCCCTCGACGATTTCCGGATGCTCAATATTCATCATATCAGAGCGGCTGCCGGGCTTTAAGCCCCTGCGCATGAGCATCGTGCCCATGCCGCCGTCGGAAAGTATATATTGACTGTTAAATATTTCTTTTGTCATATTGCAACAACCTCTGCGTGGTATATAAATTATTCTGTAAAAATTGCATAAAATATTAAGGAATTACAAATAAAACAGTATTGAAAATATGAAAATTTATGGTAGAATAAAAACACTTACAAATCAATGACCGCATTTAATCGGGAGGCGTGTTTTATGGGAAATCTTATTATCACAATCAGCCGTGAATTCGGAAGCGGCGGCCGCAAGGTCGGAGAAATGCTGGCGCAGCAGCTTTGCATTCCTTTCTACGATAAGGAAATAATTAAAATAACGCAGGAAAAAAGCGGTTTTTCGAAGGAATTCCTTGAAAATGCCGAGGAGCATTCAAGAAAAAGCTTTCTGTTTTCAATCGCGACCACGTCTTATGCCGACATGAGCTATCCGTATCAGTATGATACACCGATCACAGACAAGGCTTTCTTTGCGCAGTCGGATGTAATACGTGAGCTTGCCGCAAAAGACAACTGCGTGATCGTCGGACGCTGTGCCGATTTCATTTTGAAAGACGAGGAGAAAATGCTCCGTGTATTCATAACCGCAAACCAGGAGGACAGATTAAAACGTGTCGTCGAGGATTACGGTCTTGAAGCAAAAGAAGCGCCGGCGAAAATCAAGAAGGCCGACAAAGCCCGTGCAAGTTATGTAAGCCTTTATACAGGCGAAGAATGGGGCAGCATACACAACCATGACCTTATCATCAACACAAGCTTTACGGGAATCGAAGGCGCCGTAAATATCATCAAGGAAGCTCTTCATTCAAAAGGCTATATAAAATAAAAAGCGGCTTGGCCGCCCTGAGCGCATCAGGGCGGTCAGTTTTTTTGATTCGTTATTATATCCGCAAGCTCATCCTGCTCCGGCGGTCCGTCCATATACCCGTAAAGCCACGGGATATCAAGATACAGCTTGCCGGTATCCGTATAAGCGATGTATTTTTTAAAGCTGAAAAACACGATGACAGACAGGATAATGAGCGCACAAAGCACACATACCGCGATTTTCAGCGGAATGTGTCTGTGACTTTTATGCTTGTATATCTTCGGCGCGTTATTCTGCAATTTCATTCTCCATTTCCGCTATGAGCGCGACTCTCCGCGCATGGCGTCCGCCTTCAAATTCCGTGTTCAGAAACGTATCGACGATTTTGAGAGCAAGCCCCGTCCCCAATACTCTTGCGCCCATGGCAAGCATATTGGCATCGTTATGTCTGCGTGTCATCTCCGCCGAGAAGCAATCCGCGCAGAGAGCCGCTCTGATCCCGTGTACTTTATTTGCGGCAATCGAAATACCGATTCCCGTTCCGCAAATGAGTATTCCGCGCTCGCACTCACCGGAGGATACGGCTTTTGCCGCGGCTTTCGCGTAAATCGGATAATCGCAGCTTTCCGTGCTGTATGTACCGAAATCGGTATATTCAAGTCCGAGCTCGTCGAGGTGCTTTTTCACTTCCTGCATCAGCGGATAGCCGCCATGGTCACAACCCAAAGCAATCATAATATATATCTCCTTATTTGTAGAAAATACCGGTCAGATCCATAATATCAATATAGCGCCCGGATTTGATAATTTCAAGTGCCGTGATCGCAATTAACACAATGCAGAGCGTAAAAGCCGCTGCCTTGTGTCTTTTTTTGCCGCGAACAGATACGACGGAGGCAAAAAACACCGGAAGCAGAGAAATCACGGTATTTGAACAGGCAAGTCCCGTGATCTTTGCCGCAAGCGTTATGAGTACACCTTCGAAAACAACAAGTGCCGCCGTATTTTTGTAAATCACGCCAAACACGAATACTATCACCGCAAGCACGGCGGCCATTATATCAAAGGCCGACAAAGTGCCCATCGTGATTTGAAGCTGCGGGATAAGGAATTTTTCATCCAGCGCAAAGCAAAGTCCCGTGTAGACACCGGCTGCAAGCAGAATGTCAAACAGGATAAAGCACACGATATGCGAAGCTTTTTTGGATACGCACATAGCCGTGTCTGCCGATAAAAGGCCGAAAACGGCAAAAGCCGCATTGCCGGCTGCTATGTACGAGGCAATGCCGATGAATATGCCGCTTCCGATCGAAAACAGCGGTTTATCAAGTGAAAGGACGACAAACAGGATATAAAGCGCAATAAAGGCAGCGCCGATAGTTCCCGAATACAAGCTCAATGACAGGCACGCGAAAAACGCCGCGAAACCGGGCAGCTCTCTTCCGAAGCAGAAATAGGCCGCAAGATAGGCACATGTGCACTCAATAGCAAGAAAAACAGCGGCAAGGACAGTATCGAACCCGAATTTGAAGTTTTTCAGGCACATATAAGCTGCGAAGGAAATGACAAAACAGGCAAGCGCAAAAAGGAGACTCTTTCCGGTCGTCACATTTTGCAAAACGGAAAATTTATCGGGTGAGCATTTGCGCTCTATCCATTCCGTTGTCCCGTGCTTCGGCAGATGGGCATTTCTTGCCGAGCAGATCAGCCATATAAGGCAGATACAAATGCAGGCGGGAAATATGTACGGGATAAGCTCAGACGGTGTTGATACGCTCAGAATATCCATTTTCATTCCTCCTCCCACCTTTTCCAAACCTCCGGACAATACCCGACAGTCGCTTTTTTGCCGTTTCTGACGATCGGCGTTTTGATAAGCGACGGCTCGTCCATCAGCTTCTCGATTTTATCCGCCTCATAGGCAAGATATTTTAAAAGCTCATAGTCCTTTGATTTCTCGTCGATCATCGCATCAAGCCCGACGCATGACAAAACGCTTTCAAATTCGCGTTTGCTCATGCCGTAGCGTGGAAGGTCAATGCTCTGAAATTTTATGCGCCGCTCCTTAAAATACCGCTCGGCTTTTTTCGTATCAAAGCATTTTGACTTTCCGAAAATCTGAATATTCATTGCCATAATCAAACCTCGTTTATAACGGGAAGTATCATCGGGTTTCGTTTTGTCTTTTTAAAAAGTACCGAGGAAAGCGCGGATTTCACAGCGCCTTTGAGTGTCGTCCAGTCTGTGATATTCTGCACCTGACAGTCATACATCACATCGGCAACAACATCCTTGAGCTCTGCTATCAGGTCTTCCGCTTCTTTTACGTATATAAAGCCGCGCGTTATGATATCCGGCGGGGCGATGAGTGAGCCGTCCTCCGAGGAGACGGTTATGAATGCGACAAGCATACCGTCCTGTGCAAGATGCTTTCTGTCACGCAGGACCATGGTCCCGACATCTCCGACGCCCGTGCCGTCAACAAGCACGGAGCCTGACGGTACGCTGCCGTTTATGCGGATGGATTTTGAAGAAAGCTCAATAACGCTTCCTATATCGGCGACAATGATATTTTTGCCGTCTATGCCCATCTGCCGCGCAATATTCGCGTGTGTGCGCAGATGGCGCGACTCACCGTGTACGGGAATGAAGAATTTCGGCTTTGTAAGTGCGAGCATGAGCTTCAGATCGTCCTGACAGCCGTGCCCCGAAACATGGATATTGGCACGTTTGTCATAAATCACCTCAGCACCGAGCTTGAAAAGCTCGTTGATCACCTTTGTCACGGTCTTTTCATTTCCGGGAACGGCGGAGGCGGAAATGATAACTCTGTCACCGGCTTTGATCTCAAGCTGCTTATGGCCGGAGAAGGTCATTCTGTACAGAGCGCTCATCGGCTCCCCCTGGCTGCCTGTTGTAACGATCACGACTTTTTCGGGCGGCAGATTTTTGATTTGATTGAGCTCCATCAGGACGCCCTTCGGCGGGTCGATATAGCCGAGCTCAATGGCCGTCTTCAGATTATTCTCCATGCTTCGGCCGGTGACCGCAACTTTTCTGCCGTGCTTTGCCGCCACGTCGATGACCTGCTTTATTCGGTCAACATTCGAGGCAAACGTCGTGATGATTATGCGCTGCATACAGCCGGAAAACAGCTCGTCAAATCTTGCTCCGACCTGACTTTCCGAGGGGCAGTGCCCCGGCGTTTCGACGTTTGTCGAGTCAGACAGCAGGGCAAGAACGCCTTTTTTGCCGAGTTCTCCGAAGCGGGCAAGGTCGATCATGTCACCTGTGACCGGCGTCGGGTCGATTTTGAAATCACCCGTGTGGATGACCATGCCGACAGGTGTTTTCACGGCAAGCGCGACAGAATCCGACACGCTGTGATTTGTGTGTATAAACTCCACTTTGAAACAGCCTGCCTTAAAGGACTGGCCCGCTTCAAGGTCGATGATCTCCGTTGTTTCAAGCAAGCCGTGCTCTGAAAGCTTTCCGCGGATCAGTCCCGCGGAAAGGCGCGTTGCGTAAATCGGCACATTGATCTCCCGGAGAAAATACGGCAGTGCGCCGATATGGTCCTCGTGACCATGCGTTATCGCGACAGCGCGCACCTTGGCTTTGTTTTTCACAAGATAGGTAAAATCCGGTATTACGAGGTCAACTCCGTACATATCATCATCCGGAAAACCAAGCCCGCAATCGGCGACAAGAATATCCTCTCCGTATTCATAGACGGTGAGGTTTTTGCCTATCTCGTTCAAGCCGCCGAGAGATATGATTTTTAATTTTTCAGCCATTGAAATAATAAACTCCTTTTTGTTGTAAAGATAAAGCGAAAAGCAGACAAAGCCTCTCAGCAAAATATTGCCCCGCATCGCACATTTCACATCGGAGAAGCAGATCAACTACCGTTTCAGCTTTTATAAAAAATGTCCGCAGACATAAAAGTTCAATTAATATAAATATTATAATACAATAAAACAGATAATTTTGTCAAATAATAATGGATGATATAAATTATAAATTTGTATTGCAAATCGTCGACAAAGTCCGCCCGACTTTGCCGACGAAAAAACTCCCGCCCCATCGCATCGGGCTCCGCCCTCGTTGTACGGCGCGAGGGCAAGCTACGCTTGCCTCAGGGTGTTTTTGCGGCGGCAAAGCTGCCCCAAAAAACAGATCCGGTTTCATTCCTCCGCTTCGCGGAGCAACTCTGTGAGACTTTGTCTACACTCTGATATAAATTATAAATTTGTATTGATTGACATTTGGATGATTTATGATAAAATTAATATGATAGTGTTGGTTTGTTGTTAAACTTGACAAGGCGGGGAATGTATATATGACACTGAATCAAATGAAATATGTTGTTGTGCTGGCAAAGTGCCTGAATTATTCCGAAGCGGCAAAGCTTCTTTATATCACACAGCCTGCTTTGAGCAGACAGATCGCCCTTGTCGAGGAAGAAATCGGGACAAAGCTGTTTGTCAGGAACAACAAATATACGACACTGACGCCTGCCGGAAAAAGGATGTGCTCCGGTTTAAAGGAAGTGCTCAGCAAATATGATGAGCTTGTTGATGATGTTCAGCGTCTCGGTAAAGCCGGCTCCGGGACCCTGCGAATAGGGTTGATAGAAATGCGGGCAGTGCTTCCGTCTGTTCAGATGGCGATCAAGCAGCTTACTGAGAGCGGCTCAAAAATCGACATACTGTCGAGAAGTGCGGAAGAGCTGCGAAACGGCATTATGAATGACGAGTATGACCTTGTAATAACATACGATAATGTGCTCACCTCCCTTCCTGCCGAATATGAACATATAACGCTTGATGTCATAAAAAACTGTCTTGTCATTCCGGCAAGTCATCCGAAAGCAAACATAAAAGAGCCGAAATTGGCGGATTTCAAGGACGGGGTTTTTCTTGCGCTTGACAAAAAGCACAAGCGCTATGAGGAAAATTTCCAGAATTCATGCAGAATTGCCGGTTTTAAGCCGACGATGAAATATGTTGATACTTTTTCCGACCTGGTCGCTTCCACGGTTTCCGAGGTCGCCATGGCGTGCTTCCCGGAGGACCATTATCTGAGTCATATGCCGAATCTGAAATTCATAACCGTTCCGGAAATCGACGGCTCCGAGATTTTTGCCATATGGAAAAAAAGCTCCTCGAACTCGCAGCTTGCTGCATTTATTGAGATTCTGAAAAACAGTATCGTATAAAATGACCTGATAACTCGCCTGCAAAGTCAAATCGACTTTGCAGGCGAGTTTGTCTGTTATAACATTGCAGGTAATAGTACAATAATTAATAAGCATTTTACAAATTAATGAACAATGTGATAAATTTAATTCATACAATATTTATTAATATTGCATAATAATATTTGAAAGGAAGAACAACAATGGCAGAAGAGAAGAAATTTAACATCATCGAATTATCCGAGCCTACTTTTGATAAGAATTACATTCTTACCGAAGCGGCAAAAGAGCAGAGCAAATACGGAAAGCTCGTTCTTGAATTCCCGAAAGAGGACAACGAAATAGTGGCAAAGGGTGATCCGGCAGACTACGTTGTACATCCTCAGGCATACTTCCGCGGTGCAAGACAGATCCCGGGTGCAAACTTTAACTCCAGCTTCCAGGTATTTGTAAAGCCCTTCTTCCTCGACAGAATCCAGCACCGTCATCCGCAGGATGAGTATCTTATCTTCCTCGGTGCAAACCGCGATGTTTTCGATTTTGACGCAAGAATCGAATTCACACTCGGCAAGGACGAAGACGCCGAAACATTCGTGATAACAAAGCCGTCTATCATCCGTGTTCCCGCAATGACATATCACTGCCCGCTCAACTTCAAGGAAATCAACAAGCCGGTACTGTTCCTTGCAGCCTGCATGATGCCTATGTTCGGCGGTATCTATGATATGCCGGATGGCTCAACACAGGAAATGTACTACAACGGTCCTCTTCCCTGCAAGTACAACGCAGACAAGAAGTGTGATTCCTGCGGCAAGTGCCTCCAGGAAAAATGGGAGAAGTAAACAACTTCATTTATTCCATCCCTGCGAAAAAGGAGGTTAATTGATGGCGGAATATGTAGAATTAAAAGGCATCAATAAAGCATTCCCGGGCGTGCAGGCGTTGAGCAATGTAGATTTGCGCATTGAAGGCGGTCACGTTACTGCTTTGATAGGCGAAAACGGAGCAGGTAAAAGTACCCTGCTGAAGGTACTGAGCGGAGATATAGTTCCGGACAGCGGCACTATTGATCTGAGCGGAGAAAAAATGAGCTTCTCCGGTCCGCACGAAGCGATCAAAGCCGGTATCAGCATCATCTATCAGGAACGTCAGCTTGTACCTATGATGTCGGTCATGGAGAATATTTTTATTGATGATCTCCCCGCAAACAAGCTCGGAATTATTGACAGAAAGACTCTGAAGAAAAAATCTCAGGAAATTATTGAGAAATTCGGACTGGATATCGACCCGACAGAGCCTGTCGGAAGACTTTCGGTCGCTCATCAGCAGATGGTCGAGATCATGAAGGCTTACAGACGCAATTCACGCGTAATCGCTTTTGATGAACCGACCGCTCCGCTCATGGACAACGAGATCGATACCCTGTTCAAGATCATTAAGGAATTAAAGGATGAAGGAAAGGTCGTCCTGTATGTATCTCACCGTATGGGCGAGATATTTAAGATCACTGACAGACTTGCCGTTATGAAGGACGGCAAAATGGTCACAACAAGACTGACAGAAGATACAACGGAATCCGAGCTTGTAAGTCTTATGGTCGGCCGTGATGTCGGTGATACATACAAAAACCTCAGCAGAAATGACAAGATCGGTGAAGTCATGCTGGAGGTCAACGACCTGAATACCGAGTATGTTCACAATATAAGCTTCAAGCTTCACAAAGGTGAAGTTCTCGGCTTTGCCGGACTTGTCGGCGCCGGAAGAACGGAAACCATGCGCGCCCTGTTCGGTGATGACAAGATCCTCTCGGGCGAGATCAAGCTGGAGGGCAAATCCGTCCGGTTTAAATCCCCGCGTGAAGCTATTGACGCCGGAATCATGCTCTGCCCGGAAGACAGAAAAGAAATGGGTCTCATTCTTCCCCGCTCCATAAGCGATAACATCAGCATGCCGATCCTCAATAAAATGAAAAAAGGTCTGTTTATGGATCGCAATGCGGAAATTCAGCTTGCCGATGCCGGTGTTGAGAAATACAACATCAAAACACCGACGATCAACAAGCGCACGATTGAGCTCTCGGGCGGCAACCAGCAGAAGGTCATTCTTGCACGTTGGACAAACGAAAAAATCAACACAAAGATTCTCATACTTGACGAGCCTACAAAGGGTATCGACGTCGGTACAAAGGCTGAGGTTTATCAGATGGTATGCGACCTTGCAAAAGAAGGCAAGGGAGTTATCTTCATCTCCTCAGAGCTTACCGAGGTCCTCAACGTGGCCGACCGCATTATCGTAATGCATGACGGACATATCACGGGCGAGGTCAAGCGCGAAGAAGCATCGGAAGAGAGCGTTCTTGCTCTTGCAATGAAGGAATGAGGTGGCAGAGCATGAAAAAGAAAACAAGCTTCTTTTCGACAAAATATTTTTCACTTCTGGTCATAAGCGCGGCTCTGCTTATCATCTTCACCATCTGGTCAAAAGGACAGATGATAAAGCCGCTTAACATCCGCAATATTCTGAACAACCTCGTGCTGCTCAGCTTCATCGGATGCGGTGCGTGCTTCCTCATGCTGTATGGTGAGCTTGATATTTCATGCGGTGCGATCGGCTCATTTGCCGGCTGTCTCTGCGCGCTGTTTGCCATGAAGCTCGGTATCCCCTCCGGTCTTGCCGCACTGATGGCGATCGCTGTCGGCTGCGTCGCAGGCTTCTGCAATGCGCTCATGATAAACATTCTCAAGTTCCCGCCGTTTATCGCAACAATGAGTATGTCATACATACTGCAGGGCGCAGGCTACCTGCTTGTTTCAAGCCAGGGCGTTACGATAAAAAGGCTCACATTCATGAACTTCATCGGCGATACGAAATTCTTTGACGGACTGCTTCCGATAACCATCATCATCTCGATCCTTTTCATGGTGATTTACGGAATCGTCCTCGGAAAAACAAGCTTCGGCAGAACGATCTATCTCTGCGGCGGAAACAGAAGAGCTGCAAGACTCAGCGGTCTTAACCCCAAGAAGCTTTCTTACATCCTGTATGTAAACAGCGGCTTTTTGGCTTCGATAAGCGGCATCATTTATGTTTCCAGAGTAAAAACCGCATTGCCGACTGCTCTCGGAAGCTATCAGTTCACAGGCGTTACCGCGGCGATCCTCGGCGGCGTGGCATTCGGCGGAGGCTCGGGCAACATTCTCGGCTGCTCGCTCGGTATGCTCATACTCGCGATTTTCAACACCGGCGTTTCAACGGTCGGTCTGAACGCGAACTATTCGACCGTATTCAACGGCGTGCTTCTTATAATCGGTCTTACGCTTGACGCGATCACAGCGAAGAGAAACGCACGCAAGGTCGTTGCCGAATCCTTGGCATCAGCGGAAAGAGAACGCCTCGCGGCAGAAAACGGAGGTGAACAGAAATGAGTAAATTCTTCAAAAAGCTTACAAGATCAAGAGATTTTTATCTGTTCCTGTTCCTTATCGTTGTAATTCTTATTTTCCAGATCATTCAACCGCTTTACCTTTCAAAAGATAATATAAGAAACATTCTTTATTCCGTTTCCGTAGCCGGCGTCATGATGGTCGGTATCGCAAACCTTCTCATAAGCGGAAACATGGACTTGTCAGCGGGCGCTGTCGGCTGCTTTTGCGCAATACTGGGCGTATATCTCGTAAATCTCGGTATTCCATGGCCCTTGGCTATCATATGCACGATAGGCTTCGGCGTGATCTGCGGACTTATCAATGCCGCGATGTTCTATAAGCTCGGTATTATACCGTTTATCGGAACACTCGGTATTTCAAAGGTCTGGAGCGGACTTGCCGCTATTATCACGCGTCAGGCGAGCGTAACGATGACAAATGAATCGTTCTTCAAATTCGGCGCAGGTAAATTCGGAATCGTTCCGTGGGCATTTCTGTACGTAATCATACTCTGTATCATTTACGGACTTATCATGAAGTTTACGAAATTCGGAAGACAGGTTTATATGTGCGGCGGCAACTTTGTTGCTGCGCGTCTTGCCGGTATCAAGATCCAGCGCATCGGTACGATCATGATGTGCAACTGCTCCGGCCTTTCCGCACTTGCCGGTATGCTGCTGGCTTCCAGAATGCACCTCATTCATTACCAGAACCTGCAGGATTCCTCGACAATGAGCGCGATCACCTCTGCCCTGCTCGGCGGCATCGCTTTCGGCGGCGGCTCAGGCGGCATGTTCGGTGCGTTCCTCGGTCTTATGCTTCTCAACTGCTTCAAAAACGGAATTGACATCGTTGGCTGCAACGAATATGTTCAGATCCTGTTAAACGGTGTCCTTCTTGCGGCTGCTATGGCTGTTGATTACTTCAATAACCTTTCAAGACAGAAGAATCTTAAGGCTAAAAACGAAGCTGCAAAAAAGGCATAAATTGTCAATTACAGCAAAGCTGTAAAAAAATATTAGGAGGATATATTATGAAAAAAATCTTAGCGCTTGTTCTTGCTTTGATCATGGTCTTCGCACTTATTGCCTGCGGAGAAACCAAACCAGAAAAAGAAGAAACACCCAAAGACACGACCCCCGCTGCTTCCGGCGACACTGCAAAGGGCGATTTTACCGCTTCTTCCGGCTATGCTCTCACACTTGACTCTGTAAAGAGCACCGGCGAAAAGTACAAAATCGCATATGTCGGTTTTGCTTGGGACAACTCTGTTGAACACTTCGCAAACGCCGCCGGCAAGGTATTTAAGGCTCTCGGCTGCGAATATGTATCAATTTCCTCTGAAAGCAACGCTGATACGTTCATCAACAACATTGAACAGTATATCTCCCAGGGTTATGACGGTCTCATCTGCAACACCTACTCCGTAACAGAAGGCCGCGCTTCCGAAATACTTGCGGAAGCGAAGATGCCATGGATGCCTGGTACTTCCGGTGCCTATGACTACGACGGCAACATTTCCGCTCCTTTCGTAGCTGTTGATGACAACTATGTAGGTCATACACTTATGGACGAAGCTCTTGCATGGGCAAAGGCAAACTGGTCTGATTTCGATGAGAAGAACTGCTATGTTTACATCATCGACGTATCAACAGGTACAGAGCTTCACAACCGCTGCATGGCAATGGAAGAGGAAGCAAAGGCGATCATGCCCAACGCATACAAGATTGAAGTCGGTGACTCCATCGCAGAAGGCGGCGGCTTCAGCCCCGAGGTCGCTTACAACATGTGCGTACGTACATTTGCTGCCAACCCCGATGTTCAGTACTGGATCGTTCTCCATCCGTTTGATTACTACTGCACAGGTACATGCCGTGCCGCAGAAGACTACAACATCGTTGACAGAGTCTGCAACGTATGCTGCAACGGCGATAACTACCTGCCCATCCTTCAGGACGGCACATCCGGCTGCTGGAGATTCTGCCTGTACTGGGATAACGGTCTCTGGGGTTACCTCCAGGCTCTCGGACTTTACTCCATCGTTTCCGGTGCCTGCACAGCAGAAACACTCTGGAGCGACTGCATCCCCGAAGGCTCCAAGTATCCTGTTCTTCCTATGGCTTCCGTCGTTATGGGACCGGACAACTTCAAAGATGTTCTCGGCTTCTATGACAACTACATCGGTGACAACTTCTTTGGTTACAAAGATGATTGGAGCGGAAAAGCCTACGATGTTCTCAACATGCAGTAATTGCTGAAACTTTAAAGGGGAATGTCATGTGACATTCCCCTTATTTATCAGGAGGTAACAAAAATGCCCTATATGAAAGTAACGGTAGCAAAAAAGCTTACCGAAGAAGAGCGCGTCACGCTTGCAAAAGACCTCGGAGAAGCGCTTGGTCTTATTCCCGGAAAACATCCGAGCTTTTTAATGGCGGATATCGAAGACGGCAGAAACTTCTATCTCGGCGGAGTTCGCCAGGAAAACTTTGCGTTTGTCGATGCGCGTTATTACAGCAAATTTGAGTTCCATGTAAAAGCAAGATTCACGGAAGCGGTTTTTGCCGCACTCAAAAAGACACTCGGCACTGAGGATCATCAGATGTCCATGACGATTCAGGAGTTCTCCTCATGGGCAGGCTTCGGCGATTTTGTTGACGAGTATTACGAGGACCCGGGAAAGAAAAAATAATCTATAACGGCGGCAAAGTCAAAATAAAGACTTGGCCACCGCTTTTTTAAAAGCTAATGATCCCTAAATGCTCAAGCAGGATTTTTACGCCGAGCAGTACAAGCACGGCTCCGCCGAAAAATTCTGCTTTTGTTTTGTATTTTGAGCCGAATATGCTTCCGATTTTGACGCCGACAGCGGAAAACACGAACGTGACAACACCGATAAAGCTGACGGCAGGCGCGATGGAAACT
>JAZRYQ010000151.1:0-9911 GCA_045600805.1 Candidatus Alloscillospira sp.
TTCAAAATCGACGATGCCGCTTTCCCGGATGAGCTTTCCGACGAGTATCATGTTCGCAAGAGTGTCAATGCCGTTCTCGGCAGCCATTTTCGTTGCGGGAATGTAGAAAACATCGACATCGGTGCGGTTTACCTTGCGCTCGATAAGTGCCGAGTCAACAAAAATCTTGCCGCCGGGCTTAACGGTGTTTTCATACTTGTCAAGAGAAGGATTGTTCATGACGATAAGCATATCGGGCGCGGCAATGATCGGAGAACCGATCGGAGAATCGCTTATCGTAACGCTGCAGTTTGCCGTACCGCCGCGCATCTCGGGGCCGTAAGAGGGAAGCCAGCTTACGTTTTTGTCGGCAATAAGGCCGTTATATGCAAGAAACTTGCCGGAGAAGAGGATGCCCTGACCGCCGAAGCCTGCAAATAAAATCTGAGAGGTAGCCATTACTTTTCCTCCTTTGCATATTTATCTTTGTAAACGCCGAGAGGATAATACGGGATCATGTTGTCCTCAAGCCACTTGAGGGCCTTGTCCGGTGTAAGGCCCCAGTTTGTCGGGCAGGTGGAGAGAACTTCCACAAGGGAGAAGCCTTTGCCGTCGATCTGATTCTGGAAAGCCTTCTTAATGGCGCGCTTTGCGTTGTTTACGTTCTTTACGTTGTTTACGGCAACACGCTCAAGATATGCTGCACCGTCAACATTGGAAAGAAGCTCACAGACCTTGACGGGGTAGCCGACAGCCTTCGGGTCACGGCCGTAAGGTGAAGTCTGTGTGATCTGACCGGGCAGGGAGGTCGGGGCCATCTGGCCGCCGGTCATGCCGTAGATCGCATTGTTTACGAAAATGACCGTGATGTTTTCACCGCGCGCGGCGGAGTGAACGGTCTCAGCCGTACCGATAGCGGCAAGGTCGCCGTCACCCTGATAGGTAAATACGATATTGTCGGGATTTGCGCGTTTAACACCCGTTGCAACGGCGGGAGCTCTGCCGTGAGCTGCCTGCACCATGTCAACATTGAAATAATTATATGTCAGAACAGAGCATCCGACAGAAGCGATACCGATCGTTTTTCCCTCGATACCAAGCTCGTCAATACATTCGGCAACAAGACGGTGAATGATACCGTGTGTGCAGCCGGGGCAGTAATGAAGCGCAACGTCTGTCAATGCATGCGGTTTGTCAAATACGATTGCCATTATCTGTCACCTCCGATGTTGTTTGCTTCCATAATTTTATCCATAACATTATCCTGAGACGGGATGACGCCGCCGCAGCGATTGCAGAGCAGAACGGGCTTCTTGCAGCGGATGGCAAGTTCAACGTCCTCGATCATCTGTCCCATTGACATCTCCACGGAGATGAATGCCTTGCACTTATCGGCAGCAGCCAAAAGCGCTTTTTTCGGGAACGGCCAAAGTGTGATAGGTCTTATCATGCCGACCTTGATGCCCTGCACGCGGGCTGCGTCGATGGCGTTTTTCGATACACGCGCGGTGATACCGAAGGAAACAAGACAGATCTCCGCGTCATCCATGCAGTACTCCTCGTACATGACTTCGTTTTCTTCCACGACGGCATAGCGCTCATAACGGGAAAGATTCCACTGTTCGAGCTCTTCCGGTACAAGGGAGAGGGAGTTTACGATGTTGTGCTCACGCTGCATCTTTGTTCCCGTGACAGCCCACGGCTTATCAAATGTCTTGATCTCACCGACGTCGAGGGAAACAGGCTCCATCATCTGACCGAGTGTGCCGTCCGCCAAAAGCATGGCAGTCATGCGGTATTTATCGGCAAGCTCAAAGCCCTTCACCGTGAGAGAGAACATTTCCTGCACGGAAGCGGGAGCTAAAACGATCGTGCGATAGTCGCCGTGTGCGCCGCGTGTTGCCTGAAAGTAATCGGACTGTGACGGCTGGATACCGCCGAGACCGGGACCGCCGCGCTGTACGTTTACGACGAATGCGGGGAGATTGCAGCCGGCCAAATAGGAAAGACCTTCGCTTTTGAGGGAGATTCCGGGGCTGGAGCTCGAGGTCATGACACGTTTGCCGGCGGATGATACGCCGATGACCATGTTGATCGCCGCGATCTCACTTTCAGCCTGGAGGAAAACGCCGTCCATTTTCGGGAGGCTTTTTGCCATAAAGGCGGTAAGCTCTGTCTGCGGAGTGATAGGATAGCCGAAATAATGACGGCATCCTGCCTTTAACGCTGCTTCGGCAATGGCTTCATTGCCCTTCATCAATACTTTATCTGCCATTTTTCCACTACCTTTCCACTGTGATGATGCAATCCGGGCACATTGTCGCGCAGAATGCGCAGCCGATGCACTTCTCCGGATCGGTCAGCTCTGCAGGGTGATGACCTTTTGCGTTTATCTTGTCCTGCGAGATGGCAATGATGCCCTTGGAGCAGAACTTAACGCACAGACCGCAGCCCTTGCACATATCCTCTTTGAACGTTACTTTTGCCAAAATTATTCCTCCTTCAGCTATCGGTTGGTCTTTTCTGGAGCTCAAGCGGGAAAAGATTCGGGATTTTTCCGTCAAGCTCTTCAAAAAGTGATTTACTTACTGTTGTCATTTTTATGGGTAATCCGCATAATGCGGATGACGCATTCGCAAATTCCATGCCGTCCAGCACGTCCTCAGCCGTCGTTTCCGCGCCGAGATTAGAATTGTTCACAATGCCTGTAAACGGCAGTCTGCACGCAAATTCGATTTCGTTTTTGACCTCAAGCACTTCCTCCGGCGTTCTCGTCAAAGGCCTGAACCGGTTGATAACGAGGAGCATCTCATAATCGTTTTCTTCCAGTATCTGCGGAACGAGTCTGCCGAGGGCAAGAGCGCCGCGGTCATCGCCGCCGACATCTAAGACAGCTGCATATCGCCTGTCATCGACGATGGCATATATTTCCTGCGGAAGCGCTGGCAAATCGACATTTGAGTTTGCAAAGAAAGACGATATAACGCGAATTCCCGCATTTTCAAGCTCCTGTGTACTGTCCTTTGCTCTGTAATAGGGGTTTACGATATCAAGGTCTGCCAACAAAAGCATATCTGTCGTTTTTTTGCGCGCAAGCGCGTAATTGACGGCGATATTTGTCTTGCCGCTTCCGTAATGTCCTGCGAAAAGTATAATGCGTTTATCCATTTTATCACCTCTGCTTACAGCATACTGCGGCGAATTTTGCCGGACACCGTTTTGGGAAGTTCATCCTTAAACACGACGATCCTCGGGTATTTATAAGGCGCTGTGTGTTCTTTTACATACTGCTGTATCTCACGCTTGAGCTCTTCCGTTCCTATCGTTCCGGGCGTGAGAACGATGCTTGCCTTAACGACCTGTCCGCGAACAGGGTCAGGCGCTGCCGAAACGCCGCATTCCAGAACATACGGAAGCTCCATGATGACGCTTTCGATCTCAAACGGCCCGATGCGGTAGCCGGACGATTTGATAAGATCGTCAACTCTGCCGACGTACCAATAGTAGCCGTCTTCATCCTGCCATGCCGTGTCACCCGTATGGTAATATCCGTCGTGCCATGCCTCCTGCGTTTTATCGGCTGCTCCGTAATAGCCTGTGAACAGCCCACAGATATCTCCGGGCTCCGCTTTGATGCAGATTTCACCCGTTTCACCGGTGCGCACAGGCTCCCCGTCTCTGTCAAGAAGCTGTACGGGATAAATCGGGACAGGTTTTCCCATAGAGCCGACCTTCGGCGCGGTGCCGATGAGATTTCCTATCATGACCGTTGTTTCGGACTGCCCGAAGCCCTCCATGAGCGACAGTCCCGTCGCTTTCTTGAACTGGTGGAACACCTCGGGATTGAGCGCTTCGCCGGCTATCGTCGCGTGTTCTATCGAAGATAAGTCATATTTTGAAATATCCTGCTTGATAAGCATACGGTACATCGTCGGCGGCGCGCAGAACGTCGTGATATGATATTTTGCAAACATCGGCAGAATATCCGATGCATTGAATCTGTCAAAATCATATACGAACACGGGAGCCTCGCAAAGCCACGCACCGTATAGCTTACCCCACATACTTTTTGCCCAGCCTGTATCGGAAATAGTCAGATGCAGACCGTCCGGATTTACGCAGTGCCAGTATTTTGCCGTGATGAAATGACCGAGCGGGTATTTATAGCTCTGCATGGCGGCTTTCGGATAACCCGTCGTGCCGGAGGTGAAGAACATGAGCATCGTGTCATTCCCGCACGGCGCATCAGCTTCTCGGATGTATTCCTCGCTGAAAAGTCTGAACTCACCGTCAAAATCTTTCCAGCCTTTACGTTTATTTTCAACAAGGATCTTTGTTTTTAAACTCGGACATTCAGCCTCGCATTTCTCGATTTCCGCCGCAACGGGGTCTACACCCGTGCAGATAACGGCACTGATGCCGGCGGCGTTGATCCTGTACTGCAGATCATGCGCAAGAAGCTGATTTGAGCCGAGGATCGCGATCGCACCGAGCTTATTGAGTGCCATCATCGTGATCCAGAACTGATAATGGCGGCGCATGATGAGAAGCACTCTGTCGCCGCGTTTTATACCGAGCGATTTGAAATAGTTTGCCGCTTTCGAGGAATAACGGCTGATATCGCTGAACGTGAAATAGCGTTCCTCTTTGTTCCTGTCAATATGGAGCATCGCAAGCTTTGACGGGTTGCGCCGAGCGATCGCATCGACGATGTCAAAAGCGAAATTGAATTTATCCGCGTTTTTGAACTCTATCCGTTCAAGTGAGCCATCCTCACGCTCATACGGTGTGATATATTCCTCGTAAACGTGATACGTTTCCGTTTCCTTTCTGTGCGGAGACGTTTCCTCACGGAGAGGTGTTTTAAGCTCATCGGGTGTATATTCTGACGGATTTAAAACGATCGCATAAAATATGCAGTCCTCGCCGCCGACGGCGACCATGCCATGCGGTGTCGAGCTGTTGTAATAGATCGTATCGCCGACATTCAGGATTTCCGTGTGCTCGCCGACCTGCACTTTTAACGAGCCCTTGATAACAAGGTCAAATTCCTGCCCTTCGTGCGTTGTCAGCTCAATATCGCGCCGTTCGGCATCGGCGTCATAAATGGCTTTTGTATAAAGCGGAGTTGCGATCCTGTTTTTAAATGAAGCTGCCATGTTGTAATACACCATGCCGTGCGCCTGCTCGATCTGCTGCCCTTCGCCGAGGCGCGTGACCGTATACGAGCGCAGCTTCGGGCTCGAGCCCTGTATGATATCGGTGACGTCAACGCCGAAAGCAAGAGAGCATCTGTAAATAAACGCAAAAGCAAGATCGCTTTCTCCGCGTTCACAGGAATCGTATTCCTCAACGGAAACATCCGTCATTTCCGCCATCTGCTCCTGCGTAAAGCCCGTTATCTCGCGCAATTCGCGGATACGTGATGCCATTTCCTGAATTTTAAACGTCAGTCCCGTAATTTGTGCCATTGTAAAACCTCCTGTCCGGAGCGAAAAAATAAGCCCGCCCCAGAGATATGAAATCTTTGAGACGAGCATTATACCCGCGGTACCACTCAAATTGTGTAAAACTACACCACTCACAGGCTCAGACAAGCCCTGCGCCGTTACGTTGCGCTCATACGGGAGAGTTCTACTTGCTTTCGCTTTCTTCTCTCCGGCTCGGAAGCTACGGAACATCGGAACAAGCAGCGGCTTACACCATATACCGCCTCTCTGAAGCTTATCGGCCGAAATCCTTCTTCGTCACAGCCTTTGTTATTAAGTTAGTGATACGATATCATATCTCCGGAAAAATGTCAATAGTTTAATTCGCTAAAACCATAAAATTTACAGCATATTCCGTCTGATTTTTCCGCTTATCGTCTTCGGAAGCTCCTCTTTGAATACGACGATCCTCGGATATTTATAAGGCGCCGTGTGTACCTTGACGTACTGCTGGATCTCTCGTTTGAGCTCCTCCGTGCCCTCTGTGCCCGGCGTGAGAACGATGCTCGCCTTGACGACCTGACCGCGTATTTCGTCGGGCGCGGCCGATACGCCGCATTCGAGAACATACGGAAGCTCCATGATGACATTTTCGATTTCAAAGGGCCCGATCCTGTAACCGGAAGATTTGATAACATCGTCGGCTCTGCCGACATACCAGTAAAAGCCGTCTTCATCGCGCCAGGCAAGATCGCCCGTGTGATAAAATCCGTCGTGCCATGCTTCCTGTGTTTCCTCGGGATTGTTATAATAACCGGCAAACAGTCCGCAGGGAACATGCTCTGCTGTGCGTATGCATATCTCGCCCGTTTCACCGGCATCGACAATGTCGCCGTTTTTGTCGAGAAGAACAACATCGAACTGCGGAGAGGGAAGACCCATGGAGCCGAGCTTGTGCGGCGCACCGAGAAGATTTGCGATAACGAGCGTTGTCTCCGTCTGCCCGAAGCCCTCCATGATTTTCAGACCGGTCGCCTTTTCAAACTGCTTGAACACCTCAGGGTTGAGCGCTTCACCGGCAATCGTCGCGTGATGGATCGAGGACAGGTCATATTTTGACAGATCCTGCTTGATGAACATGCGGTACATGGTAGGCGGTGCGCAGAAGGTCGTGATATTGTATTTTGCAAACAGCGGGAGAAGGTCATCGGCATCGAATCTGTCAAAATCATATACGAATGTCGCAGCCTCACACAGCCATTGACCGTATAGTTTTCCCCAAAGGGCTTTTCCCCAGCCTGTTTCGGAAATTGTGAAATGTATGCCGTCGGGCTCGACGCAGTGCCAGTATTTTGCCGTGATGTAGTGACCGAGCGGATATTTATAGCTGTGACATGCGATTTTCGGATAACCTGTCGTACCCGATGTAAAGAACATGAGCATCGCATCGTCGCCGCACGGACAGTCATCCCCCTCGGGACGCGGAAATACGGAGGAATACATTTTGTATTCGGTGTTGAAATCTCTCCAGCCCTCGCGGGGTTTGCCGACTATGATGCGCGTTTTGACATCGGGATGCTCCGCCATGGAAAGCTCCGCTTCGCGTGCGGTATCGCCGTCGCCCGTGCAGACAATGGCGGAAACGCCGGCGGCTTCAAAGCGGTAATCAAAGTCATGTTTTTGTAAAAGATTTGTTGCAGGGATTATCACAGCGCCGATTTTATGAAGCGCAAGGATCGTAAACCAGAACTGATAGTGGCGCTTTAAAAGTACCATGACTCTGTCACCGCGCTTTATGCCGATGGATTTAAAGTAATTTGCCGTGCGCGAGGATTCCTTCATCATCTGCTTGAATGTAAAGCGCATTTCGTTTTTGTTCCTGTCAAGATAGAGCATGGCAAGCTTGTCGGGCTTTTCCTTTCCGAGAACATCGACGATATCGTATGCAAAGTTGAATGAATCCTCGTTGAAGAAGTTGATGCGCTTTAAGGCGCCGTTTGCATCCTCGACGGTGTCGATGAACTCGCGGCAGACAAGCTTTTCATCCGTGACCGCGCTGGGACGCTCCTCAGTCTCGGCAGCCGTGACTTCCTCGTCACCGTTCAGAACAACGGCGAGAAACAGGCAGTCCTGCCCGTCAACGGCTATCATGCCGTGCGGCGCGGAGCTGTTGTAGTAAATGCTGTCGCCCTCTTCTAAAATATCTATGTGTTCGCCTACCTGCACTTTGAGTTTACCCTGCAAAATAAGGTCGAACTCCTGACCGTTGTGTTTGATTAAGTGAATAGGTTTATCCTGAAGCTCACGCGAATACTCATATTTTACCCAGTAAGGCTCGGCAAGCTTTTTCTTGAACATCGGGGCAAGGTTTTTGATAAGGATGCCTTCTTCGTCGGCGGTAGTCTGCCCCTGTCCTTTTCGTGTTATCGTATAAGCCGAGAGCTTGGCACTGTGACCTTCGAGAATATCCGTTATTTCCAGATTAAATACAAGCGCGCACTTGTGTATGAAGGTAAACGGAAAGTCTGAGAGACCGGCTTCGTAGTTTTTATAGTCATTTACCGAAACCTCGGTAAGCGATGCCATTTCACTCACGGTGTAGCCGCTTATCTCGCGCATTTCACGAATACGCGCACCGACCTCCATCAGCTTGCTGTCAACTGTTCTTGCGTTCATAACTGACCTCCTGAAAAAGAAAAATCCCGTCTCAAAGTTTTCTTTGAGACGGGAAGAATACCCGCGGTACCACTCAAATTGCGTTATAAAAAACGCCACCTCAATAAGCTCTGTCAAGCTCCTTGCATTCACGCAGCAAATAACGGGAGAAGTCTACTTGCTTTCGCTTTCGGGTCTCCGGCTCGGAAGTGATGGGTACCTGGAATCGGCACTGACGACTTGCACCAAACGCCGCCTCTCTGAAAATGCATGACTCCGACCGTCTTCGTCACAGCCTTTATAAATTATATATTAACACTATCACTTTGACTTATGAAAGTCAAGTATTATTTTTCATTTTCAAAAAGTACGCCGTCGCGCATTCGAAGTGTTTTATCGGTAAGAGCGGCGATATCCATGTCATGCGTGACCACGATAACGCAGTACCCCGATTTGTGTGCAAGTTCCGATAAAAGCGTGATGATCCGCATACTGTTTTCGCTGTCGAGATTGCCCGTCGGCTCATCGGCTAAGATAAGGCGAGAATCCATGCTCATTGCCCGCGCGATCGCCACTCTCTGCTGCTCGCCGCCTGAAAGCATATTCGGAAATCTGTCAAGGCAGGACAGCGGAAGCCCTACGCTTTCGATGAGTGACTTTGCCTTTTCGCGTGCCGTTTTTCCGCCCTGACCGCGCAGCTCAATTGGGTATGTTACATTTTCACAGACCGTGAGCAGCGGGAATAATCGGAATGACTGATAGATCACCGCCGCGTTTTCCCGCCGATACCTGTTCAGATCCATATCGGTCGTGCACACACCGTCAAATCTGATTTGGCCCTCCTGCGGCGTATCCAGTCCCGCCATGAGAGAAAGAAGCGTCGATTTTCCGGAGCCGGATTTGCCGACGATCGCGTAAAGCTTCCCTTCTTCAAAGGAATAGGAAACGCCCTTGAGCGCGTCAACGTGCTGATATTTCGTAATGTAGCTGTATTTTACGTTCTCGATTTCTAATATAGACATTTTCTTTCTCCTTGTATTATTCGCGGTCGGATAGGACGGCAAGCGCTTTTGATTTGATATATCTGACGGTTATAACGCCGGAAGCGCAGAGCCAGCAGAGCGCATAGGATATGCAAAGCTTAACGCACAGAGACGTGGGCGTTCCGCAAATACAAAAGCCGAGCAGAATACCGATCAGCAGACCGATTATCACCAAAAACGCCTGTTCGGAGGCAAAAACCGCAAAAATCCGTGTACTTTGCGTGCCGAGTCCGCGCATGATCGCAAGCTCACGCTTTCTCATAGAGATCATCAGAAGCGACAGGGCAAGCGCCGTAATGTCAATGATGACGTAAAGAACGGAATACAGAATGTTCAGGTATTGTATCTGCCGTTCAAGCGCGTGTGTTGTTGTCAGATAGTCCTTGTCGTCAATGACGGCGAAGGAGCGGAAGGCATTCAGCCTGTGAGGTGATGTGAAGCCCGCGTTTTCCAAAGCCGAGCGAAGGGAGGGAAGGGCTGACGTGTCATCAAGAGAAAACACAACGCTGCTCCATGTGAGAGTTTTTAAGAGCTTGTCCGTTATCTTCACATCATGAAAACCGTTCCACCAAACGCCTTGCGCAGTATCGCGCACAGGAAAATGACTTGTTTTTTCCGAACCGATAGGGTATGAAAAATCAAACGGTGAATATATCGTTTCGGCAGAATCGGGAGCCGTGTAAAAGCCTACGACGTATAAATCGACAACACAGATCTTCTGGTCATCGGAGCGGTTTGCCACGGAAAAATCATTGCGATATATGAAAAGCGTTATCGTGCTTCCGAGCGCGATTTTCTCGCGTTC
>JAZRYQ010000152.1:0-2303 GCA_045600805.1 Candidatus Alloscillospira sp.
TGAGACATGCGTTTTTCACCGTGTCATCGACGATATCAACGACGGGCTTTGTCGTCACCGATTATGATACCCTGTGGCCGGAGCTTTCCAAAGCCTTTATTCTGTTCCTTATGGTCTGTGGTGCCTGCGGCGGCTCGACCGGCGGCGGGATCAAGGTTTCAAGGCTTCTGATTATTATCAAATCCGTGCGGCATGAGATAAATCAGATCATTCACCCGCGTTCCGTATCTGTGATACGGATCGACGACAGCCCGGCGGATGTAGGACTTATTCACAGCGTACTGCGATTTATAACCGCGTATGTGATCGTACTTATATGCGGAACGGTGCTCGTTTCGATAAATAATTTTGATTTTACAACGTCGTTTACAGCCGTACTTACCTGCCTCGGTAATGTCGGACCGGGACTTTCCCGCATCGGTCCCGTACTGAATTTCAACGGATTTTCGTGGTTTACAAAGCTTGTCCTGTCAATATGTATGCTTATCGGCCGACTTGAAATTTTCCCGATCCTGATTTTCTTCTCTCCGGCAACATGGAGTAAAAAATAAAGAGCTATCCCGCGTGCCAAAAAGCACGCGGGTATTTTTTTGCATAATCGGGGACAAGTTTAAATACAATTAAGTGAAATACATCAGGAGGTGGGCACAATGCGGTACGGATATGCGGACGCTTTGAGGCTTTTACCGGAAAGTCTTGAGCGGGAAGCGGAGCTTTCGGCAAGAGCTGCTAAAAATGCAGAGGAGATACGCCTGCGGGTGGGCTTTCCCGTATGCGTTATGGCGGGGGCGGAGGAATACATAACGGGAAAACGATGTGTTACGCAGAAAGAGCTTGAGCAGGTCATGGAAATCGCGACGGGTGCGTCATTTTACGCTGCCGACACGATAAAACAGGGATATCTGACGGTGGAGGGCGGCATAAGAATAGGCATATGCGGTCATGGCGGCATATCTGACGGGAAAATCGAAAGCCTCGACTGTTTATCGTCTCTTTCACTTCGCATTCCGGCCGAGCATACGGGAATCGCGGAGCCTGCGGCGGAAAAGCTTTTTGATAACGGAGCTTTCAAATCAACGCTTATTTTGTCGGCACCGGGCGGCGGGAAAACGACATTCCTGCGCGACCTTGTGCGGTTGCTTTCCGACGGGCACGGCGATATAAAAGGCGTTACCGTGGGACTTTGCGATGAGCGCGGAGAGATCGCCTGCATGGACAGAGACGGCAGAGCGAATATGAATATCGGAAAGCGTACCGATGTCATGGACGGAATACCGAAAGCGTCTGCTGCGATGATGCTTTTGAAAACGATGAGTCCGAAAATAATCGCCATGGACGAGATAACGACTCACCATGATATAGATGCCGTGTCGGAATGTTTTTCCTGCGGTGTTGAAATTGCCGCCACAGCGCATGCGTCGTCAATTGCGGATCTGTCAAAAAGAGCGGTTTACAGAGAGCTTATCAAAACGGGCGTTTTCAGATATGCCGTGCTTATAAGAAGGAACGGAAGACACAGAACGTACGATGTCACGGATTTGGAGGTATACGAATGGTCAAGATAATCGGCGCGGCGCTGATCCTTCTCGGAACGTGCGCATGGGGATTTAACAGAGTCAGACGGTTTTCGGATCATGTTGCAGTGCTTGACGATGTCATATCGTCTCTTGAAATGATGAAAAATGAGATATGCATCGGCTTTGTGCCGATGAAAAGCGTTATGCAGAACTTGGCGGGGAGTACCTCCGGGGCGCTGAGTCTTCTATACGGCCAAATCGCGGAGAAAATGGACGGGCTGCGAAAGGAAAGCTTTGAGCTTATCTGGTGCTCATGCATTGAAAACGCACGGTATCTGAAGCTTGCGCCCGATGAATATTCCGCGCTTTCAGCGCTCGGATCGGTGCTCGGAAAATATGACAGACGCGCACAGAGAAGCTTTATAGAACGGGCGAACAGTACATTTTCTTCCTACCGCGAAAGAGCGGCGCATGACAAAGAAGTAAATACGCGTGTCCATGCGTATCTCGGTATTGCCGCCGGAGTTTTCAGTATCGTGGTGCTTGCCTGATGGAAGTTGACCTCATTTTTAAAATCGCCGCCGTCGGCATCCTCGTTGCGGTACTGAATATGCTTCTGTCCCGTGCAGGACGCGATGAACAGGCACTTTTAACGACAATCGCGGGCCTTATAGTCGTTCTTGTCATCATCATTCAGGAAATATCGGGGCTTTTTGACCTGATAAAATCGCTTTTTGATTTCTGATGGAAACTGTTTTCAAAGCCTGCGCGATAGGCATCGTTTCC
>JAZRYQ010000153.1:0-2427 GCA_045600805.1 Candidatus Alloscillospira sp.
ATGATCCACAAACAGAGTACTTCCCAGAAGATTGTCAACTTGAATGTTGAAGAAGCCCTGGATCTGATTTGCGTGAATATCCATTGTGATAACATGGTCGGCGCCGGCAGCCGTGATAAGGTCAGCGACAAGCTTTGCCGAGATAGGATCTCTTGCTCTTGTCTTTCTGTCCTGTCTTGCATAGCCGAAATACGGCATGACAGCGGTGATACGGCCGACAGAGGCGCGCTTCATTGCATCGATCATGACGAGAAGCTGCATCAGATTATCGTTTACCGGCTTGCAGGTCGGCTGGATTATATACACGTCGCAGCCGCGGACGGATTCCTGAACGGATACGGACGCCTCGCCGTCGGCAAATGTCGAGATCGCCGCTTCTCCCATCGGGATGCCGAGCTTTTCACAAACGCTCTGTGCCAAAGGCAAGTTGCCTGTTCCGGCAAAGACCTTGAGCTGCCTGTTTTCTGAAAACATGATAATTACCCCACTTTCTTTTATAAAAACAGCATAAAGATGCCTGTTAATAATTCATAATAATTATAACAGATTGTCCGCAGAATAAAAGGGGTATTTTCCATATTTATTCTGTAATTTTGCTTGACAAATTTGATGCACTGTGATATGCTAACTGTACTAATTGTATTAATACAGTTAAAGGAGGGATATGCTTGATTTCCATTAATTATAAAGATACGAGACCGATATATGAGCAGCTTAAGGACAATATCCGCAGACTGATCCTGTCCGGAGCGTTGCCGCCGGATAAAAAGCTTCCGTCCGTGCGTGAGCTTGCCACGCAGCTTGCGATCAACCCGAATACGATCCAGAGAGCGTACAGAGAGCTTGAAGCAGCGGGATATATCATATCCGTTCCGGGGAAGGGCTCCTTTGCCGCGGACGCGGGAATGCTTGCCAATGACGAGATAAAAGAGCTTTACAAAAAGCTTGACGATATAACGGGAAAGCTTCGTGAGCTCGGACAGAGCGAGGACGCGATATGTGCTCACATAAAAGGCGAAAAGGAGTGAAAAACGTGATAGAAGTTAAAAACATTGTGAAAACCTTCGGCGAAAAAAATGCGCTAGACGGATTGACCTTCACAGTGCCCTCAGGCTCGATCTACGGACTTGTCGGCCCGAACGGAGCGGGAAAATCCACGGTATTGCGCCACATTGCGGGGGTGTACCGTCAGAACGCCGGGGAAGTATTGGTTGACGGAGTGCCTGTATTTGAAAACACGGCTGTAAAATCAAAGATGGTGTTCATTTCGGACGAAGTGTATTATTTTCCGCAGGCGTCGATCCGCGATATGATGAAATTCTACAAAGGCATATATCCGGGCTTTGACATGAACAGATATAAGAAGCTTCATGAGGTTTTTTCTCTGAATGATAAAACGCCGATACGGAAGATGTCAAAAGGTATGCAGAAGCAGGCGGCATTCTGGCTTGCCATGTGCATCCGGCCGGAGATACTAATTCTTGACGAGCCTGTTGACGGGCTTGACCCTGTTATGAGAAGGCAGGTATGGAGCATTATCATGGGCGATGTTTCCGAACACGGCACGACCGTGCTTATTTCGTCGCATAACCTGCGCGAGCTTGAGGATGTGTGCGACCATGTCTGCATCATGCATGACGGAAAAGCCATCCTCGAAAGAAGTCTTTCCGAGCTTCAGGATAATATCGTCAAGGTACAGACCGTTTTGGCAGACGGAGAAAACAACCCCGAAGACCTCAATATTCTGAACGAATCCCAGACGGGCAAGGTCAAAACGCTGATCGTGCGCGGAAAAACCGATGAAATCGAACGCATTATGGAAGCGGCGCAGCCGGTGTTCTATGACCTCATCCCGCTGACGCTGGAGGAAATATTCATTTATGAGCTGGGAGGTGCCGATTACAATGTCAAAGATATCCTTCTTTAATCCGACGGTTTTCAAACGAAATACAAAAAGCTACTGGCCGGTCTGGGCGGTCTATCTTTTCATCATGCTGCTGGCTGTGCCGACGGTGGCGACAGATGCAGGTGCTGTGGAAATTCAGCAGAGAATGCTGAATACGGCTAAAGGCGCGAGCATAATAACAGGCTTTTTCTATGCGCCGATCGCGTCCATGGCGGTATTTTCTTATTTATACAATCAGCGCCTTGCCGGAGGCACGGCGGCGCTTCCCGTGAGACGCGAAACGCAGTTTTTGACAGACGTGCTTTCAATCATCATCTGGTCTGTCGGCGTGCATGTCATAACCGCGGTAATGACCATTCTTGTGACGGACGCGAATTTAAATGCGTATGCTGTGCTTGCCATTTTAAAGTGGCTCGTAAACGGTATCCTGAATACGCTGTTCTTTATCGGTCTTGCCGCTTTCTGAGCACTGCTCACGGGGAACATGTTCATTTTACCGTGCATTTACATTGCCTTTAATT
>JAZRYQ010000154.1:0-3749 GCA_045600805.1 Candidatus Alloscillospira sp.
TCGGCGTTGCCGTGCTCGCGTTTATCTTCTCTTTTCTTCCCATTTGCAAAATCTCGTTCTTCGGATATTCAAGTGCCTTTTCCATTTTATCCGGAGGCACATTCGGGGTCGGTATTCTGCTCGGATTTGCCAAAATTTTTATGATCTTAGCTATCCTTCTTTTTGTGGTGTACATCGCGTCTTTGTTTGTTGATCTCAACCAATTTGTCACCCTTCCCTTTAACATCAAGGAAAAGGCGCCTCTTGCGTTTTTCGGTGTTTACGGCATCGCTCTTATCGTTACATTGCTCGGTACATTCACTGTATCGCTTTGCTCTGTCGCGTTCTGCTGGTTTATTGCAGTAATTCTCTGCGCAGCCGGACTTGTTCTGTATTTTAAGCCAGAGCTTCTTGACCAGATCATCAAGAAATGATCTGAAAGAACCAAAACTCAAAAAAATCGGTGCTTTCGGCACCGATTTTTTAATAGGCTTTTACAGCATATGAGCGATGATTTCCTCACGGGACTGCACCGCAAGATCACACGGTGCAATATCAAACACCGTTTTACAGCCGGTCTGCCCTTTTTCGCTGAGCTTATAAACAGCCCTTGCAAATGCCGTGAGAACGCTGCCCGTAAACTCCGGATTTGAATCAAGCGTGAGCTTGTATTCTATTACCTGCCTGTTTCCGGCACCCGTCGTGCCGGTCCGGATCACGCTGCCGCCGTGCGGAAGTCCTGCATGGTCACGTTTTAATTCATCAAGTGATATGAAATTCACCGTGGTGTCATAATCGGCAAAATATGCCGGCATTTCAACGATTTTCCGGCGGATCTCATTCTTGTCCGCTCCCTCTTCGGCTGCTACCCAGCATTCTCTCGTATGCTTGTCTCGGACAGAAAGCTCCGGGTTTTCACCGCGGCGCACACGCTCCACAGCACTCTCGACAGGCACTGTATACTGTCTTGCATCAATCACGCCCCCGATGCGTCTTATGGCATCGGAATGTCCCTGGGAAACGCCTCTTCCCCAGAAAGTATAATCCTTTCCGTTCGGAAGCACGGCATTGGCGTAAAGTCTGTTCAGGGAGAACATTCCCGGGTCCCAGCCGCACGAAATAAGCGCTGTTTTTCCGCTCTTCTCAGCGGCGGCGTTTACGTTTTTATAATGCTCGGGTATCGACGAATGATTATCATATGAGTCAACGACGTTAAAATACTCGGCAAGATACGGCGTCATTGTCGGAAGATCGGTCGCGCTACCTCCGCAAATTATCATCACGTCGATTTTATTCTGCCACGCAAGTACATCATCCGCGGACACAACCGGCACGTTCTGCGTATTTATTTTCACACTTTCAGCCGCTCTGCGCGTAAAAACAGCCGCAAGCTCCATATCCGGAGCCGCATTGACGGCGTATTCAACGCCCCGCGCAAGATTTCCGTAACCGTAAATTCCTATTTTCAACCTAATCACCTCAGAAAAAATAAACTATACTCATAATATCAACAGGAATTTTTGCTGTCAAGCTTTTAAATTTTCAACAGATATGGTAAACTTTACTTAACTTACGATTCAGGAGTGATACGAATGTCAAAATACGCAGATTGCATTATTTATTCGGAAAACATGGAATACCCAGCCGCAAGGCCGATCCCGTGGGTAGCTAAGCTTGAAGACAAGCCCGGCTTTGTCTGCAGCTATTCTCTGCACTGGAACATGCCGTTTGAAAACACGGATGAGCCAAAGCCCGGCATCCGCAAGGTCGGGCATCCGCCTCACATGCACAAAGAAAACGAAATTCTGTTTTTATTCGGCTGCGATCCCGATGACCCGTACGATCTCGGTGCCGAAGTTGAAATGTGCATCGGCCCCGACATGGAGAAATTTGTCATCACGCGAAGCTGCTGCATAAAAATTCCGGGCGGAACACCGCACGGCTTTTACAACATCACAAAATGCACCCGCCCGTGGATGTTCGTGCAGGTGCAGGAGGCAAATCCGAGAACGGAAAAATTCCTTTGGGAATACCTGACGGAAGAAGAAAAAGCGTCCATTCCCGAAAAGCAGATGCAGTTCTGGGTAGACGCCGGTTTTGATGACTGAATGTGATTATTCTGCAATGACAGATATATGAATATTTATTTTTCTTGTATTGCAAACGGAATTAGAATATAATTAATTTAAAATATTCAGAGAGTGTGATGCATTTGAAACAGGAAAAGATAATCACAAGCTTTACCGAGGGCAGCATTTTTAAGAAAATGATTCGTTTCATGCTGCCGTTTATGGCGTCAAACGCCTTGCAGATAATTTACTCGATCGTGGACATGATCATCGTCGGGCAATTTGTCGGCAGCGCCGGCATATCCGCCGTGTCACAGGGCAGCGCGCTCGTTTTGTTTGCCGGAATGGTCGGAAACGGCTTTGCCCAGTCGGGACAGGTGGTCGTTGCACAGCTCATCGGTAAAAACAGCAGAGAAGACCTGAAGAAAGTTATCGGCACGCTCTTTACGATGATATTTTCCATTTCTGTTGTTCTTACCTTTGTACTGCTTATCCCGCACAAGACGTATCTGCATATAATCAGCATTCCGCCCGAGGCGTTTGACATGACGTGTGACTATGTACTTATATGCGGTGCAGGTACGCTGCTTACATGCGGTTACAACACGATTGCCTCGCTTCTCCGCGGTATGGGGGACTCCAAGCATCCGTTCCTTTTTATTCTCGCAGCGTCTATAACGAACATCGTTCTCGACCTTCTTTTCACAGGCGTTTTCCAATGGAGAGTGGCCGGAGCAGCTCTTGCTACGACGATCAGTCAGGGCGTTTCCTTTGCTCTTTCGATTCGGCTACTGGTGAAAAATAAGGAATCGTTCTACTTTGATTTTAAGCTTGCAAGCTTCAAGCCGGATAAAAAATATCTCAAAACGCTTTTAAAGCTCGGTTTTCCTCTCGCCATACAAATGAGCATCATCAGCGTGACAATGCTCATCGTCAACAGCTTTGTTAACGGGCTCGGCGTTATCGCGTCCGCGACGTTCGGAATAGGTCTGAAGCTTGACGATATCATCAACAAGATCTCCATGGCGATCGAACACGCTTCAGCACCGATGATAGGGCAGAATTTAGGAGCCGGAAACGTTAAACGTGTAAAACAGACCGTTTACTGGACATGGGTAATATGTGCGTGCATGTATGTAGTTTTCATTGCCGCGTATCTGCTGTTCGGCAGAGCCATGTTCTCCATGTTCACGACGGATAAAGAAGTTCTTGACCTTGCGCCCGTGTTTATTTCTGCGATCATGTGGTCCTTCCCGGCGCTTGCCGTCATGCGCGGCGCCATGAGCTTTCTGCACGGCACGGGCAACTCGTTCATTCTCATGATCTTCTCGTTTATTGACGCAGCTCTCAGAGCAGTCCTGTCTTACCTTTTCGGTATCGTCTTCAACATGGGCTTTTACGGCTTCGTTTTAGGCTTTGGGCTTGCGCCGCTCGGTGTCGCTGTTCCCGGTGCACTGTATTTCTTCTTTGCCAAATGGGAAAACAAAAAATTGGCTGTCGCATAAAGAAAAACCTCTCAGCAAAGTCATCTTGCTGAGAGGTTGATTTTGTTTATTTTGCAAGTGCTGCCTTTGCCGTATCGCAAAGAGCGGTAAATGCTGCGGGCTCGTTGATTGCAAGCTCGGAGAGCATCTTGCGGTTCATGGTGTTGCCTGCGAGCTTGAGGCCGTACATGAAACGGGAATAATTCAAGCCGTTTGC
>JAZRYQ010000155.1:0-3629 GCA_045600805.1 Candidatus Alloscillospira sp.
CTTGCAAGTCCTGATGATAAAAAAGCGGCGATGAAACGCCTTGTCGAGAACTACGATATTGATGAGGTGAAGGTGTTCGAGCCATCTTTGAACGATATTTTTGTAGAGTATGCGGGCGAGCAGGTGTAAGGAGGCTCAAGTGATGAAACAGTTTGGAACAATACTTAAATTTGAACTGAAAGGATATTTGAAAAACAAGATTTTTGTCGGCATAACGCTGTTTCTTGTCATCGCGATCGCCGTAGCAATGTTCATTCCCAATATTACATCGCTTTTCAAATCCGAAGACGGTGAAGCTGATGCCGCAGATCTCCCCGTTATGCTTGTATACGCAGAGGACAGTGAACTCTCTACACTTGTAAGACAGTATTTTGATGAAGCATTTGCGGATTACAAGGTAAAGATTGCCGACGGAACAGTTGAAGATGTGAAAAAACAGATTACTTCCGGCAGCGCGGAATGTGCTTTTGTAATGGATGGCGCAGATTCTTATACTTACTATGTAAATAATCTTTCAATGAATGATTACAACACCGAGGTCGCTAATATCGTATTGCAGGAAGTGTATCGAGTGACAGCAATGGTTCAATACGGTATGACTCCCGAGCAGGCGAGTAATATTATGTCTGTTCAGATCGAGAGCCACACCACCACTCTCGGAAAAGACCAAATGCAAAACTTCTATTATACTTACATTATGATTTTTGCATTGTATACGGTCATTCTGCTTTACGGACAGATGGTTGCTACCAATGTTGCCACAGAAAAAAGTTCGAGGGCAATGGAACTGCTGATTACAAGCGCAAAACCCACCAGTATGATGTTCGGTAAGGTTCTTGCCTCTTGTTTGGCAGGACTGATGCAGCTTATTGCCGTTTTCGGCTCGGCTCTCGTGTTCTACAATATCAATCAATCTGCATGGGGAGATAATATGCTTATTGAATCTATTTTCAATATTCCTGTCACCCTGTTTGTCTATATGCTCGTGTTCTTTATTCTTGGTTTCTTGATGTATGCATTTATGTTCGGAGCAATCGGATCGACTGCATCTAAGCTTGAGGATATAAACACATCGGTATTGCCGATTACATTCTTATTCATCATTGCGTTTTTTGTTGTAATGACTTCAATGGCAGACGGAAACATAGACAATACTTTAATGAGAGTATGCTCCTACATTCCGTTTACATCCCCTATGGCAATGTTTACAAGAATTTGCATGAGTACGGTTGCCCCTTATGAAATCGCCGCTTCAATTGCTATTCTTGTCGGTACAACCGTTGGTGTCGGTTTCGCAGCGGCAAAAATTTACCGTGTCGGTGTTCTGCTGTACGGTACTACCCCGAAAATCGGATCTATTATCAAAACGGTTTGGAAAGCGTAAATAATAAAACTTTACAGCAAAAGGCGCATCTTGCAATGCGCCCTTTTGCATATTTTTTATTTTACCGCATTTGCCACAGGCTAATAACAAAGTGAGCTCTTATGCCAAACAAAGAGGGCGCAGATTTATCCGATATTCATAGCCGCGAAGAAACCGTCACGGACAGCGCTTGTGATATTTCCGGCGCGTACAGCGCAGTCGCCGCAGATAAACACGTCTGTTGCCGTGCCGTCAAATGAATGGGCAAGCTCAGAACGCGGACGAACACCCATGGAAAGAACGACTGTATCACAGGATAGCGCAACGTCGCTGCCGTTTTTGTCAAGCGCGATCAGAACGCCGTCCTTGACTTCTTTGACGCGCAGACCGGTCTGCACTTTGACGCCGGCTTCGCCGGACATCCTGCGGAGCATACCGAGAGAGGATTTGGAGCCGAGCGCGCGGGAATCGATCTCTTCAAGTGCGAGCATGTCGATAAGCGTTACGTCATGCCCTTCACGCGCAAGCGCAACGGCCGTTTCCGTACCGGTAAGGCCCGCGCCGACAAGCACGACTTTTTTGCCGCATACGGCTTTGCCGAGGTCAACGTCCTGCGCAAGCACGACGTTATCTCCATGAATTCCGGGAATTTCCGGTACAAACGGGACAGAGCCTACGGCAACGATAACAGCATCGGGGGCTTCGGCTTTTACAAGCTCGGGCGTTGCCTCCGTGTTGAGCCTTATATCGATCCCGAGTTTTTCAACAGAACGCACAGACCAGTCAGCATAACGGCGGATATCGCCCTTGAGGGCGTTTGCCCCCGCGATAACAAGTGTTCCGCCGAGCTTTTCGCCTTTTTCAAACAGCACGACCTTCGCACCGCGCTGACGTGATTTTCTTGCCGCTTCAAGCCCTGCCGCTCCGCCGCCGATGATAACGACTTTTTTGTCACCGTCAACAGGCTTTATATCGTCAAACTGCGGATGCCGTCCCGCAACGGGATTGACGGTGCATCGCAGAGGCTTCGGGCAGCCGTGCGGGTCATCTCCCGTGCAGATGCTGCATCGGATGCACGGACGGATATCGTCACCTTTTCCGAGGCGGGCCTTGTTCACACAGTCCGGGTCTGCGATGAACTGGCGAATCATCGCAACGACATCGGCTTTGCCGTCTGCTATCGCATCTTCGGCAAGGTCGAGATTGAACGAGCCGACTGTCGTGACGGGAATATCAAGCTCCTGCTTGAAACGCGCGGCAAAGCGTACATTTGTCTGCATCGGCAGATACGCGCACTGGATCATATATGACATCGAAGCGGGATGGTACATATTTCCCGCCGAAACGTGGATAATGTCGAGCTTGTCCTGAATCGCTTTTGCGAATTTCACGGCGTCTTCCACATCGACACCGCCGGGCGTCAAGTCATCACCGCTGATGCGGTAATCGATCGCCATATCGGGGCCGATAGCGGCACGGACGGAATCGAGAAGCTCTTTTGCAAAGCGGCAGCGGTTTTCAAATGTGCCGCAGCCGTATTCATCCGTGCGCTTGTTGAGCTGCGGAGAGTAAAACTGCGCGACGGTGTGACCGTGACCGCCGTGGATCATGACCATATCAAAGCCGGCCTTTTTGCACCGTACTGCGGAGTCCGTGAAATCCTTTATGATCTGCTTTATATCCGCGACGGACATATCGGCTGGCATGACATGATTGCGCAGGTTAAGCTCAATGGAGGCAAGCGCGCCGTAACGGTGGATCGCATCTGCGACCTTGACAAGTCCGTGCGTGATAAACGGGTCTGCCAGGTTTACGACAAAATGGTTTTCATCGGCGTATTCCTGATTGATGGGACTGTCCCCAACCGTTACGATCCCGGCGCCGCCTTTGGCAAACTGCGCCGTGAACGTGACGAATTCGTCTGTGATCATGCCTTCCTTTGTGCAGAGAAACGGCTCGGCGGGGGAGACTTCAATTCTGTTTTTCGCGGTAAAAGGACCGATTTTTATGGGCTTGAAAATATGTTCATATGTTTTCATCGTGTCAGCACCTTTCAACATTTCGTTAGAAAACATTGTATCATATCCGTTTTCACTTGACAATAAGAATCGCATTTTGTAAAATCAAAACAGATATAATTTATGGAAAAAAGGAAAGGATGAATACAATGATACAGCCTATTACCAATATGAAAAACGCGTTTGAACTCACCGGAAAAAACGTGATCATCACAGGCGGAAACCGCGGCCTCGGCTTCGGTATCGCC
>JAZRYQ010000156.1:0-4349 GCA_045600805.1 Candidatus Alloscillospira sp.
GTTTACCGTCACGTTCATCGAGAGCGTCAAGGACACCACAAAGGTCGAAGAGTCGGCAGCGGAGCCGGAGGCTTCAGACGAAGCAGTTTAATTTCTCAAATCAATGGGAGTGCGGTTTATCATGAAAAGAATTCACAAAAACAAAAAAGCTTATACACTTGTAGAGCTTCTGGCGACGGTGGGTATCCTTGCGATAGTCGCTGCCGTCGGTATCATCACGTTTGTGAGTGTGCGCAAAAATATAAAACTGAAAGCGTATGATTCAACCGCAAAGGAAATTTATCTCGCCGCGCAGAATCAGATGCTCCAGCTCAAGGCGTACGGCCAGTGGGATGCGCTTGTTGATAACCACAAGACTCCTCTGAACGAACCAGATCCTGCTTTTTTCGGTGAAAAGCTCACTGAAAAGCCGTCTGATTTTGAATATTGGCATCCCGTCGTGAACAGCGACGCAAAAACATGGGATGATATCAAAAATAATATGCGCGTTATCAATGTCAACGCCTCCGATGCTGAGCTTTCCGAATTTGTCGAGAAGATCCTGCCGCTCGGCTCCATCGAGGACGGCGTGCGCACAAACGGCACATATATTATCGAGTATAACCTCAAAACCGCGGAGATCTATTCCGTGTTCTACACAGAATCCAAGGGCCAACTGTACAATACAAATTCTGCGTTTCAGGCCGCGTTTTACGGTACCGGTCAGGGCCGCCCGACGGATGACGCTTCCAACAGTAAATCCATCAGACGTGACTTTAATAACGGCAGCAATAAATTCATCATCGGTTATTTCGGCGGAGGTATGCTTGCCGATGCAGTCGAGTTTGACGAAATGCAGATACCCGAAGTTATCCTCAAAAACGGCGAGGAGCTTCTTCTGCATATCAAGGACATCAATTCAAATAATACTGAGAGAGAGAAAAGCTCCGTCAAAATCACCGTCACGGGTAAGGTAAGTGGAAACGCCGTAACGTACAATATCATTCAGCCGAATATGACCAACGATTCACGAGACGATCTGGGTTATTGCCTCCAGAAAGAAAACAGTCTTGTTAATGATAATATTGCGTATCTTGTGAAAAGCTGCGTTGAAAGCCCCAGCGGCATCACCTATGAGATCGTTCTTGACAGCTTAACGCAGGATATTCAGATTCCGGGCAAGAATGAATACCAGAACGCGCATTTTGCAAGCAATTTTGAGGGCTTTTACCCCGGTGAGGACATCGAGGTCACGGTCACTGTCGGCGCGCGCGGCGAGCCTACAAATGATAAGATACTTGTCGCTGTTCCTGTTGCGAGAAGAGTTGAGAGCAATTCACTTTTCGCAAGCTCGGAAGTTAAGCCGGGCGGATTTGTGAGCTACGCCGAAGTGCAGCAGCTCCGCCATTTTGAGAATATCAGCAGCGCCATCAGCGGTGCTAAGCTGACGGCGGATTGCACGGTTGAGTTCACACGCGCGATTTCTTTCGATAATTGCAGCTCAAGCCTTGATGAGATCCTGCCGATCGTACCGAAGGATTATACAGACAAAACGATCACATATCTTGACGGTAATGCTTATGTGAAAGGTAGCTTTGTACCTGTAAACATTACCAATTCTATTACTGTTAACGGGAACAGACATAATATATATAATCTGCGTATTTTGAGCCCGAACAGTAATGTTTCCGGTATGGGTCTTTTCGGAACGATAGGCGGCGCTTATGATGCGGATGGAAACGAGATAGAATCTTCGAGCATTTCAAATCTCGGTATCGTAAGCAGCGATTATGTGACGGATACATCGTCCGAAAGCTGCGAGGTCGAAACTGTTTATAATGACGTAGACGGCAAAGCGTCGGCAATCGGCGCATTTGTCGGCGAAACAAATGGTACGCTTACATTGCAGGGCTGCTGGTCAACCGTTCAGATCAAGCAAACCAAAACGACCGGCGCAAATGTCGGCGGCTTGGTCGGCATCAATAACGCTTCACTTGAAATAAATGGATGCTATGTATCCGGTAAGACCGAGAATGGAAAATACTATACAAGAACATCAGGAGCAGAAACAATAGATGCCAATATTTTTGTAAATGCAAAAGATACTGTTGTCGGACGCGCTGTGAATGAAGGCGGATTTGTCGGAAGAGCGCATGGCTCAGTTTCTATTGAAGACAGCTATATTACAACCAACATCGGCATGAGTTCGCTGAACACAGAGGGCGAATACAATGTCGGCGGTTTTGTCGGAAAAGTTGATACAGAGATAAGTATTGACAATAGCTATTTTGCCGGATATCTTAACTTGCCGCTCGAGTATTATGTAAATGATAAGGCAGAACTAAACTATTCTGGCTTTTTCGGTAAAAAAGAAGTTTCGGCAACAACAAGTGTTGACGCTTCGGATTCATTCTGGATAGATGAGTTCCTTGTTTTGACCGGTATCGATATGTATGTTAACGGCGATTACGGCAAATCAATTGGTGATTCCAACATATTTAGCGATACAACTACAACCGCATATCCTTATGATAAGACACACAAAGGTGTTGAGTATCCATTCAAGAATGACACCGGTCTTTCCCATCACTGGGGTGACTGGGCTGATGCTAATACAGGAATACCGGATATAACAATACTTATAGTGCCTGATATCGGCATAGAGAAAATTAAAGACATCGACACACAAAACGGAGAGGATCCTCCGAATTCGACAAATAATTGGATGCAAACCAAAGATGGACTTGGCTATTTCAGAACTGTCCCACAAGGCAGCGGACTTAAGCTGGATCTTGAAGGACTTGTAAAGGTGACATATTTGACCGGTTTTAAAGGACTTGTTTTCACAGATCTTGATGAAAATGAGATCGACACCAGCATCCTCCTTGAAGCGGACAAACGCTCAGCCACGATCTATACTTCTGCGGCGGCTTTGGAACCGATTAATTTAACGTTTGATGATTATGAAGATAGAAACATTTCCATCGCTCAGGTATATAATAAAGAAGACATAGTATTGAATATGAAAAATATTCAGAACTATGACAGATGCGTCAATGTATGCTATTTCTTCTCTGTAACAGATCCTGCTGTAACTGGCACGGAGGAACCGGATTATCGTAATCTTGCAATGATGGACGGTAGTTTTGAAAATGTCGTGTCAATCATTCGTGCTGATGTTATAGATAAGCTCGAAAACAAACCTTTGAATAATAATTCTGAGTATAAATACCTTGTCAAGAAAGACGAACATTACGGTAAGCTTAATTACGGAGTAAAAGCTTTTGCATACTATGCAGATCTTGATGAGGACGAGAGGTTGCAAGATTACGCAGAGTATATTGTCGAAAACAATGGTGTGATCAGCCTTGCTGTCCCGGATGATGTGAAGCTGCCGAGGATCGTGTTCTCGGAAATTCCTGCGGCTCCAGAGCAAAACAAGGATGAGCTGCGTTTTGACATTGACCTCTTCAGATGTATGATTACGTTCAAGTATGATACAAGTCAGATTGAAGGCTTTTATATGATTGAGGGCCAAAAGGAGGATAAATCCTACTTTGTGGAATACGGATCTGATACACTCTATGTCGTACCGGGCGGAACCGAGATATCTACTGAAACAGATGAAACTACCGGAAAAGAAAACATAATAATCACACCGGTAAGGAATATGTACGCTGACAGAGTGCTTTGCGGAAACGAGGACAGCATTGAGACTTATTCTTCAGCGCCGCCGATTCCCGAGACCGACGTTACGAATATTGCCGACTTCAGTGATTGGCGTAATGGCAGCAATGTATACTATTTATATAATGAAGATGATAACACTCTGTCACTGCAGCTTGTAACAACTGTATCGAATATTCCGCATACGACCAATTCGAATGCCAGCGAGGTTCCAACAATCGTATGGGCCATTAATGAGAGAACGCTTGTGCTGACTCCGAGCTTAGAGTATATAGAAGTATCGCGAGACATCAATCCGAACGGCGGATATTTCGGCTAAAGTTTCTGAATTGTATATTTTTGTAAATAGAAATTACTTGATTTTTAAAACTTATATATGTACAATTAAGGAAATAAATGTAATTATGGAAAGTGTAACCATAGTATTTATTAAACAATGCTATGGTTTGCTTCCAAGCTGTATAGTTGCAAATTTAAAGGGATGGTTTAATGAACAGATTTAAACTCAAAAAACTCTTATACGGTTCGTTATCACTTATTTTGGCGCTGATAATAATTTTTGAGCCGATAAGTGCAATTGCCGCGCCCGGAGACGAGGGAGAACCGAATCAGAACCAGTCCGGAGAGGTCGGTGAACCGAATCCCCAAAGTCGGAGGCCAAGCGGGCTTAGGAAGACAACATG
>JAZRYQ010000157.1:0-6176 GCA_045600805.1 Candidatus Alloscillospira sp.
GCATTGTTTGTGTTATCTTTTCCATAGCGAATAGGTGACCTGCCTTTCGGTTTTAGTCTGAGCAACTTTACCTTACTACAGGTCTTTCCTATTCGCTACTCTTTTTTATCTTTTGTAACACATCATTGTAACACCTACAAAAAATGCGGAATCTTGCTTTTTATTTGCCTGCCAACATAAATTTCCCTATCGGGCTGCCTTTTCCGTTTGTAACAAGTCCGGGAAATCTCTTGACATGTGACCAAATGGTCACTATAATATAACGTGTTCAAATGGTCACATTGGTTTTGCGGAGGATGCTATGGAAAATACGGCGAAGGAAAAGATGCTTGATACGACCCCGGTCACTTCTGCTGAAAACGGGTATAAATATATTGTTTTGAATGAAATGCCGTCTATAAAAGAACAGGCTGCGGAATGGTTTCACAGTAAGTGGAGTGTTCCCAAGGAAGCGTATCTTGAATGTATGGACGCATTTTTGAACGGAGAGACGGAATACGGATGGTATCTGTGCCTGACCGGAGAGAGAATCGTGGCAGGCATGGGCGTGATCGAAAATGATTTCCACGACCGGGATGATTTGACACCCAATATTTGCGCCGTTTATACGGAGCAAGAACATCGAGGCAGAGGAATTGCGGGAAGGCTGCTTATTATGACGGTAGAGGATTGCAGACAAAAAGGTATTTCCCCGGTATATCTTCTCACGGACCACACCGGATTTTATGAACGATATGGCTGGGAGTTTCTGTGCATGGTACAGGGCGATGACGAGCCTGAAATGTCGAGAATGTATATTCATCGGTAATTGCAGCACGGAACAAACACAGAAGGCAGGATCGTGCTTCTTTGCCCGCATAAAATGTGACAACAAATGTTTCCTATTACCGCTGCGTGCAAGCACTGTTAAATTTCTCCGGAAAAACGTGGTATCCCTGCCGGATTGAAAGGATTCAAATTGAGAAAGAAAGATTTAAAATGGATATGCCTGCCGGCCCTGCTGATGACCGCCGCTGCTGTTCTTATATTTCTGCCGCGAAACGTCAAAGATCCCGATGATAAAACTGTTTTGACTATTTCCGGAGGTGAGGAAAACGCACTTGTATTATCGGAACAGGATTCCGGCGATATCCTTTCCGCAAGTGTGCTGGGCAAAAGGGTACAGACATCAGACAAAGAAAAAACCGAGATCGAAGCAGAAATGGCGGAAATCGGGAAATTGTGCCGTGTGTATTATCTTCAGACAGAAAAGATACCGTCTGAATATTTTGGACAGGAAAAAATCGGACAGACAGATATAGATGCCATGGAGGATATTCTGCGTAGTGCCGGATATTGTGTGGAAAACAGCGATGAAGCTTATCCGGCGTATTTGGAAAACACGGAAAATCTGACTCGGTTTTGGAATGATGTTACGAAAGAAAACGATGCAAAGACGGCTGTTTGGAGCATATCGCCTGACGGCTCGGTACATGGTCGTGTATTTCAATATGCAGACGGCAAAGGCTATTGTGTTTACGCCTCATGCGAATGGGATGACGCCGGCTTTCTGCACCTTGTTTATCTTGAGAAAAAAGAGATATTGTTTTGGAATATGACCGAGACAGGCTTTATTTATCAGGACATCTATTTTGACCGCCATTGGAATGCTGCCAATCGGCTGCGCCTTCAGCCTGTTGATCGCGGCTTATATGAGTGGACGGAGAAATACATCGCGCCTGTCGGCTATTATAATGTAAATCTCTTCCTTTTGGATTGGGACAGCAGTGATTTCGGAAACGTGTGCTTTAACGACCTGTTTGCCGGGATGTATCGGTTGGAATACGGAGATTATTTTTACGCCCAGAACTATCCGCATTCCGATGTCCCGTTTTCTCATAGCATGATTCCGGCCGACCTGTTTGAAACCGTCGTTTTTGAGCATTTCGACATTTCACCGGAAGAATTCCGAAAAAGAGCGTTATATGATGCCGAAAACGATGCGTACCCGTGGCAGGATCTTGATTGCGGAAACATCCTGTACTATCCTGAGGTGATTCCGGAGGTGACACAGGTGACGGAAAATGATGACGGGACGGTGACGCTCCTTGTAAATGTCCTATGCCCGGACAAACATACAGATCATCTTTTTGAACATGAGGTCACGATGCGCATAAATCCGGACGGCTCATTTCAGTATCTGTCTAACAGAATCGTCTATCGCAGCGAAAACGAATTGCCTTCTCCGCAGGCAAGAATCGAGGTACAGCGCTTTCCGATAGAAGACTGAGCGGGAACTGGATGGGATCGCATGGCCATTGGCGTCGTGTGACAGAATACCGAAGCGCTGGCGTTCTATGAGAAAATCGGCTTTCGGAAAGAGGGAATCCAGGAGCAGGGTTATTTTTATAACGGCGAGTATAGTGATTTCGTAATGATGCGTATTTTGAAGAGCGAGTGGAAGTGAAAAATCACAGATAATATGACGGAAGAAATATCAATATGGTAATCGGATTGATCGGCGAAAGTTGCGCCGGAAAATCTACATTGGCAGAAAAAATAAAGAATACTATCGGCGCGGATATCATTACAGGCAAGGATTATCTCAGAATGGCAAAATCCGAGAGCGAAGCTGCGGCATTGTTCAGGGAAAAGCTGAATCGTGCCGTGTCTGCAGAGAACCCCATTTATGTAATATCTGAGCCGGAGCATATCGGGCTCCTGCCCGAACGTGCAATTCGTATATTTGTAAGTGCGGATCTTGATACAATCAAGGAACGGTTCCGGACGAGAATGCATGGCAACCTTCCCGCTTCGGTTTCGGACATGTTGGAAAAGAAGCATGGCATATTTGATGCCGGCGTTTACGATTATCGCTTTGACGAAGTAAACGGAGATGCTTCCGCTCTCTGCGAGGCGCTTCTAACTCACGAATAAGCGTCCGTTCTATCGTTCATCGCGGTGAAGAAAAGAATTTCAGCTTGTCGGGCTGAATAGACCGAAACGGAGTGAGTAAAACATGATAGAAACAAATCTGTTAAAAATATATCCGGCTTCCAAAGAACAGATGGAAGCATTTATTGCCGCACAGTCGGTCGAAGTTCTGAAGGCAGCTTACACGGAAATGCTGGACGGCTGCCTTGCACATCCCGATCGGTGGGAGTGGTATGCCATCTGGATGATCGAATTAAGGGATGGAACGCACATTGGGGAGTTATGCTTCAAAGGCATTACCAAAGACAAAACCGCAGAGATCGGATACGGCATTGCCGAAAATTATCAGGGCTGCGGATATGCAACGGAGGCGGTATCCGCCCTTGCGGATTGGGCACTCAAACAACCCGAAATATCGTGTGTCACGGCGGAAACGGAAGAGTCCAATATCGCCTCCCAAAAAGTCCTCGAAAAAGCAGGATTTATGCCGACGGGTGAAATCGGCAAAGAGGGACCGTTTTTTGCCCGCCGGATCACGATCCGCCCCGAAACGCACGGGGATTATAAAGATATCGTTTCGCTGGTGCTTCGCTCCTTCCGGGAGGGAACAGACTACTCCGACGGCACGGATATCGTCGCGCTGTTCGAGGAAACCCGCGATTCCGAATACTTCATTCCGGAGCTTGCGTTTGTGGCGGAGCTTGAAGGCAAAATCGTCGGGCATTTCCTTTTTTCACGTTTTCCGCTCTCAAAGACACCAAGCGGTGAACACGGCGGGACAAAGGATACCGATATCGTCATGCTCGCGCCCGTGTCCGTCCATGCCGATCATCTGCGTCAGGGTGTCGGCTCGGCCATGGTAAAGCTCGGCATTGAAAAAGTCAAAGAAATGGGATTCTCAGGCATTCTCGTTGAGGGCAATTATCGGTTTTACAATACGGTCGGTTTCAGAACATCGTCCGAATACGGCATTTATCCCGTCAGCGGGTATCCCATGACCGAGCCGAGATGTCAGATGTGTATGGAGTTGTTTGACGGCTCGCTGAAAGACAAGGGCGGGTACGTCGTTTACGATATGTATTGCAACGCTTAGCTGAGAACAATACGTTCTGCCTTAAACATCGTAAGCGGCGTTATGCTTTCCCACATCCATGCATACAAGAAAAAAGCTGAGCAACCGGTCGGTATACCGGATGTTCAGCTTGCTTTGTTGTGATGAACTTTTGCGATCCGGCAAGATTGCTTTTTTACGCCATATCGGAAATAACGGTTTTTTTGCCGGATATTGTGAGCTTGCCGTCGCAGAAAAGTCTTATGGAATTGACGAGTATATCCCATTCCGCCTCCTCCATGATCCTGCGCTGCAGCGTTGCGGGATTGTCCGCGGATTTGATTTCCACGGATTTCTGAAGAATTATCAGCCCTTGTGACGGCTCGTCATCAATAAGAAGGGAGCTTGCTCCCGTACAGCGGCATCCGAGGTCAAGCGCCGCGCTGCACGCAAGAAAGCTACTGTTCGGCATATTGCTTATCTCCGTGTCATAAAATGCCGGAACAAGCGACGAATACGTCGTGATTACTTTGCCGCGAAATGCTCTGAAAAACTGTATTTCAAGATAATGCCGGAAGCCTGCAAGCACAACAAGCTCGATATTGAGCTCTGTAAGCTTTCTGATTACGGCTTCGGTGAATGACGCTCTGTTCGGGAACGAAACCGCTTCAACAACAAAAGCGGGAATATTTGCAGCGTGCGCTCTTGTCAGCGCGTAAACATCGGGTACGGACGAAAGCACGGCGGTAAGCTCACAGCTTCCGAGTTCACCGAAAATGTTTGCATCCAGTATAGCCTGAAGATTGGCCCCTCCGCCGGAAACGAGAACTGCCGTTTTTACCATGATGATGACTCCTTTACACAAGCATGATTCCTTACATACAATATATAGTAAAATTGTGCACTTTGCAACTATATTCCCAAAAATTATAGCGAAAATCGCACATTTTTGCACTTGCAAAAAATGATTCGATTGATTATAATTACATTATATTACAAAAATTTACAAAAATATAACTATTTTTTAATGAACAGGAGAAGAAAAATGGCAGAAATCAATGAAAAAGAACTTGGTAAAGTAACAGGCGGTGCGAGGCTTGAACCGGAGCATGAATTGAAGCACAAACTTTTCGGGGATTGCCCGAACGGATACACGGAGGTTTCAAACGGGACATGCACTGGCTGCCAATATGTCATCAAAAAGAACGATGAAGGCACCTGCTCCAAGGGAGCTATGGGAATTTTCCTGTTCCCGCATGAGGTTTACGCAGCGCCGCAATATTGACTGCAATGGACCGAAAAGAATTCGCGTACCGAAAAGGTGCGCGAATTCTTTTGACCGGGGGCATTGTCATTTTGCGCAAAATACGCTAAAATATATATAATTACATTTTCGGAGCAGAATTATGACGCAGTTTGATTTTTTGCCGATTTCAAAAGAGGATATGCGGGAGCGCGGATGGTATTATTATGATTTCCTCGTCGTCACGGGGGATGCGTATGTTGATCACCCAAGCTTCGGTGCGGCCGTAATTGCCCGTGTGCTGGAAGCCGAGGGTTACCGCGTGGCTGTGCTTTCTCAGCCGGACTGGCACTCTTGCGAGGATTTTTCCGAGATAGGTAAGCCGCGTTACGGCGTCCTTATCGGCGCGGGAAATCTGGATTCCATGGTCGCGCATTATACGGCGGCAAAAAAGCGCCGCAGCACCGACGCTTATTCGCCGGGAGAAAAAACAGGCAGACGCCCTGACAGAGCGGTTATAGTCTATGCAAACAGAGCACGCGAAGCGTTCCCGGGTGTGCCGATCGTCATCGGAGGATTGGAGGCGTCACTCCGTCGTTTTGCACATTACGATTACTGGGAGGACAAGGTGCGCCGTCCCGTCATTTGCGATGCGGGTGCGGATATGCTTGTTTACGGCATGGGAGAATACGCGACCATAGAGATCGCAAAGCGCCTTTCAGGCGGCATACCCGTATCGGAAATACGCGATGTGCGCGGTACGGCATTTATCACGGACAAAGCGGAAGATTGCAGATTTGAATATATTCAGTGCGCTTCGTATGAAAAAGTTTCATCGGATAAGCGCGCATACGCCGAAGCAAATATGCTCCAGTATAACGAGCATGACCCCGTGCGCGGAAAAGCGCTCATTCAGCCTGTCGGTGAAAAGCTTCTTATCGTCAATCCGCCGCAGATGCCGCTTGACTC
>JAZRYQ010000158.1:0-4114 GCA_045600805.1 Candidatus Alloscillospira sp.
ATCGACATATAAGGATATTTGTATTTTTCAAGAAGCCTCTGTGCAAGCGCCGTTTTCCCTGTATGCGAAGCACCTGTAATGATCATAATCATCTAAATTTCCTCACGAATTCTGAGCTGTCTATATAAACGGGATTCACAGCGCAAATGAAGGATCCGCTCCATACCACGTTTCTATGTCTCTGTTATTATCATCCTCTATCGGCTCGTCCCATCCGACATCATCTATCCAGGCAATTCCGATCACATATTGTTCGGTTCTGGTATCCGGCAGAACGATATACGCCATTCCGTTTTCCAGATATTCAGCATCATAATCATATTCCTTGGAAACTCGTTTACCGCCGATATATCCTGCTTCACATTCAAGACCAATCGACATTTTATACCTGTGGCCGTTATAAAAGCTCTGGCATTCCAGCCGCTCACCGCTTTCCGGCGTTCTTTCATACGAACAGGAAGGGTCAAATATGCAGGCAATATCATGTCTCTTTCCATCCGGAACAAAAGAAATACAGATCTGATATCTTCCCAGAATATGCGGACAGATCATGTCTGTCCTCCTGCCTTCCTGTGCGGTATATGGAACCGATCTGCCGTCTATCAGTATTTTGATTTCACCAAAGGGTGTAGTCAGTTTTTCCAATCTTGTACCTCGAAAGCTCTGGTTTATTTGAATAAACCGGTATCTGATCACTTCTTTTCCGGAACAACAGTCAAAACCGCACCTGCAATACCAGTGATCATAAATAGATGCTGCCAGGACAAACCGATATCGCCGATCAGCCAATGCCAGCCAACATTATCAAATGTAACGGCAAATAAAATGCCGCAAAGGATCATTACGATTCCAATATCTTTCTTCATCTGTATTACCTCCGCAAATTCCGATCCATCTTACCGGACCGGCTTTTTTTTCGGTTCATGACATCAATTCTCAAAAAACTGTGTGCTTGAAACACCATCCTCATCACAGCAGTAAATGATCGAATCATTGTCACATAAAGCATATACCGGATATTTGCTTTTTGCCGATAACTGCTCAAAAAGAAATTTTCGTTCTTCTGTATAATGGCAGATCAGGATTCCGTCAAACAGTCCCAACCCGGTAAAGTCTGTCATTCCGTCGGGAATCGAATCAAAGCCTGCTACGTGTTCAATATTGATTGAAGCGATATGCGCTCCCGCACTTCCGCCAATATAGATCACACCCTGCTTGACATAATCAATAATCTTATTGACAAAACCGCAGTTTCTCAACCTGTTAAGAGTTTCAAAAGTATTCCCGCCGCTGATATATAATACGTCTATTTTCAGGTCAACGAAGGCTTCCGGATGATAATAGTCAAAAATATACGTGTGTTCGGGTGAAAAGCCGAATTCTTTCATCCGATCGTAATACTTGTCACTGTGAATACTTTGATAAGTCGCTTTTTCATTTGGGATAAACAATATGCGGCAGTCGGATACCGGCATATTTATATTTTCTATTATCACTTTTCTTGCATTATCGTTCCGAAAATCACACGATGACAGGATCAATTTCATTGAGCTTTATCCCCTTTCCGAAAATTCTGATCCATCCCCAACCGAAACAGGATGAAGTCGGTATAACACATCCGCGCATCCTAAAAAATCCCGCCGTTATATTTTTTCTGAATCTTTCCCGGAATAACCCGGCGGGATCTTCCGTTTCTGCCGATCTGTCCGCTTTCATGTTGAGCGGCTGTTCCGATTTATCGGTGGATGTACATTCTCGACATCCGCGCTTCGCCGTCTCCCTGAGCCATGCACAGAAACTCCCAGCCGTATCGTTCGTAAAAGCCGGTGTGGTTTGTGAGCAGATAGATGGGCGAGATCCCCTTCTGCCGGCAGTCTTCCACAGCCATGTTCAGGAGCTTTCCGGCAATTCCTCTGCCGCGGTGCGCTTTTTCTGTGTAAACGGCGCAGACGTTGGGAGTCAGGTCTTTTCTGTCATGGAAATCGTTTTCAATGACGCCAAGTCCGGCCGCGATCCTGTCCCCGTCAAGGCAGAGATACCAGTCGTATTCCGTTTCGCCGTTCAGACAGGCTTCCATACATTCAAGGTACGCTTCCTTCGGAACGCTCCATTTGCTGTGAAACCATTCCGCGGCTTCATCCTTTATCGACGGTATTTCCGTCAGCTTCACATATTGATAGGAACTCATTTCTGTTTTCAGCCGCCCCTTTATGACCATGGTTTTTGCGCAGCAAAAGCTTCTTTTCTTCGGAAAAATGCCGGAGTATATGGAATTCTTCCGGCGAAAACGGTCTGAATCAGCGTTTATTTCTTCCACCGTTTCAGCGTCGGGAACAGTTTTTCGCAGTACGCTTTCATTTCCTCGTTGGTCATTCCCGCCTGTGCGCCGAACTGACTGCACATTTCGATATATTTTTCCATCGAAACCTTGTCGATAAACTCGCCGTTCGTATAGCAGTATCTGCAATAATCCTCATTGATGCTGCCGTCAGCGTTCGTGCCGTAAACATCCTTCGATTCCATCGGCATTCCGCAGCTCTGACAGATTTTCAGCTCTGCCTTCTTCCTGATCGGCACCCAGATGCCGCACCCGTAATCCGGCGACTGCGGATTTCCGGCAGAATAGATTTCAACGGACGACGTGCCGATCTCATACATCTTCCGGATGTTCGGCGCCCATTCGTTCCACACCTGCGTGTTGAGCGTCTGCAAGGACTGCGGAAGCGGACCCTTTGCCGAGAAGACCGCCCAGTCGCTTTCCGGGAACGTGAAAAGCTCCAGCCCTTCCGGCACGTCGCCGCCCTTGTAAAGTCCGGCGATCCAGTAGGAAAATCCGTTATCCCCGTCGGCGCAGATGGCGTACATCCCGATGCCGTTTGCGAGGATCGCCGCTTCGACCGGCGTTTCGGGCTTCATGGTCTGCCAGAGACGGGCGTATTTTGCGTTGTATTCCCTGTCCCAGAATTCCGGGCATTCCCGATAGCCCTCATCGGGCGCGATCTCGGTATGGAAACCGATAAAGGTCAGTTCGTTTTTGTGTTCGTAAGCTGCGTTCATTTCAGTTGTGTCCTTTCTTTACTTCTTCGGATAGTATCTTCACGTAAATATCGTGCAGATACTTCTGACCGTGAAATTCTTCATAATACTGCTCGCCGCTTCTGACAAAGCCAAGCTTCAGAGCTGTATGGATGGATGCGGCATTGTCCACGGAAATATGAGCATAAACAGTTTTCACACCCATTTCTTTTGCGGCAAAGTCGATAATCCTGCCGACTGCCTCATAGATATATCCGTGTCTCCAATAGGTCGGCCACAGGTCGTAGCCCAGTTCCACCTCGTACCGTTCTGCATTCCAGCAGTGAAAGCCGCAGGTTCCGATTTTCTCACCGTTTTCCTTCAAAACAAGAATCCACCGATGCTGATTCCGGGGTTCTTTTTCCAGATAGAAGTCGATCCATTCGGCTGCTTCGGCAGCCGAAGAACACGGTTCCGCATCAAACAGATAGCGGTTCACCTCATCGGATGAAAACTGTTTGTAGAAAAACGCATCATCTTCATGACTGATATTTTTCAAAAATAATCTTTCGGTTTCCAAATCTCTGAACATACTTTATTCTCCGGCAAACATCGTTTTTTCAATAGTTAGTCCTCGTCATCGTTTTTCTTTTTCTCAATCAGCGACCCGATGACAAGCCCCGCCAGCATTCCGAGCGTAAGCCCGATACCGGTGTTATTGCCGAAAGCTGTGCCGACCGCAACGCCGAAGCACATTCCGAGCGCCATTCCTTCGCTGCTGTAATTCTCTTTCTTTTTGCCGTCCTTTTTCTTCCCGGCATTCTGCGCGAAAAAGATCGCCAGCAGCAGTCCGATGCAGACCCACGGCAGCGCCGCGGACAGAAAATCCAGAATATCGTTCATGATCCATTGCTCCTTTTCCGTAAACTTCTTAGCCGATTGTTTAAGGCATTACCGCACAGTTCTGATGGTGCGATCGCGCCGTCAGATCTCCCGTCAGACGAAACAACCCCCGGAAGGCATAGTACCTCCTATGCCGACGAAATTTGTACAGTATGACGGGAAAAGTCGGATCGTAGCCATGTCGTTCTGTGGGCCA
>JAZRYQ010000159.1:0-4422 GCA_045600805.1 Candidatus Alloscillospira sp.
ATTTTGACCTCCGTTCGTGAATAAACAGCGCTTGCGCGTCAATAATATGATTGCTGACAGCAAATAAGTTTTGAGGAGAATAACTATGTACGATAAATACTGCGATAACTGCACGACTATTTCCGGCGTATCCTGCGATGCCAAAAACTGCAAGCATCACACACAGGACGACAAATGCACGGCAAGCAACATCAGAGTGGAAAACACCTCTGCCAAGAACAAGGCCGAAACCTGGTGCGGGACCTTCACGCCCTGCTGCTGACCTTTATTTTTCGTCGGCAAAGTCATTCTGTCTTTGCCCACGCCGTTTTTTTTACGAAATCGAGCACTGCTTCCGGCATTGCTTCTTTTTCAACACATTTTGTAAAGCGCGGTGTTTTGTTTTTTAAAGCGGCAATCGGCACAGGAACGCAGGCTTTTGTCCGCGCAGACAAGGCATCCGCGGCGGCTATGCCGTCCGCGTCTGTCTTTCCGTCAAGCGCCGTGAGCACAGCGCCGCAGAATTTAAACGGGCTTGCGGTCGATACGACGACGGAAACGGTATCATCGCCTGTTTCATGTCTGTAATCCTCGAGCACGCTGTAAGCTACCGCCGTATGCGTGTCGATAAGATATCCGTAAGTATCAAAAGCTTTTTTGACCGCTTCCTCCGTTTTGGCTTCCGAGCACGAGCCGCAGGAAAAGACGTTCTGAATCGCTTTGAGCATTTTGTCCGGTATGCTGTACTCACCCTCGCTGCCCAACTTCTGCATACAGTCTGCCGTAAATCCGGAATCATTGCCGGACATATGATAAAGCAGTCTCTCGAGATTTGACGAAACAAGGATATCCATTGACGGCGAAACCGTCGTATAAAACGGTCTTTTCTTATTATACACACCTGTCGAGATGAAATTTGTCAAAACATCGTTGGAGTTGGAAGCGCAGATAAGGCGATTTACGGGAAGCCCCATGCACATTGCGTAATAGCCTGCAAGAATATCTCCGAAATTGCCTGTCGGAACACAGAAATTGATTTTATCTCCCGCTTTTATTTCACCCGACGTCATCAAATCACAGTACGCCGAAAAATAATACACGATCTGCGGAAGAAGTCTGCCCCAGTTTATCGAGTTTGCCGAGGACAAAAACCATCCCGCTTTGTCAATCTTTTCGCGTATTGCTTCATCGGAGAAGATCGCTTTTACGCCGCTTTGCGCATCGTCAAAATTTCCGTTGACGGCAGCGACCTCGACGTTGCCTCCTTCCTGCGAAGTCATTTGGAGTTTCTGGACCTCGGATACGCCGTTGACCGGATAGAAAACCATTATTTTCGTACCCGGCACATCACGGAAGCCCTCAAGCGCGGCTTTCCCCGTATCGCCCGAGGTCGCGGTGAGAATACATACCTGCCTGTTTTCACCAGTTTTTTTCATCGACGCTGTCATAAGATACGGCAGCATCTGAAGCGCCATATCCTTGAATGCGCAGGTCGGACCGTGCCACAGTTCAAGAAAATGCGTCCTGCCATCAAGCTTTTTCACAGGTGCTATCGCATCACAGTCAAAGTTTTTTCCGTACGCTTTTTTCGTGTATCCGTCTATTTCTTCTTTGGAAAAGCCGTCAAGAAAAAGGCTCATGATCCTGTTTGCTCTTTCGCGGTAGCAAAGCTTTGAAAGCGCGATTAAATCGTCCATAGAGACTTGCGGAAGCTCCGACGGGACATACAATCCTCCGTCCGAGGCAAGCCCCCGGGCTATCGCCTGTGCCGCCGTGAGCTTTGTATTTTTATTTCTGGTACTTGCGTAGTACATTGTAATTCGTCCTTTCAAAACGCGTCCTCAATGATTTCGAGCACGGGGTTTTTCGTATCCATGCCGTCGGGCGCGTAAATTTCGACAACGTCGAAGCGCGGCTGCAGCTCCGTTTCGTTTTCGGCAAGCCACATTTCGGCAGTATTTCGTATTCTCGCTGTTTTTCCCGAATCGACAAACTCTCTTGCCGCGGCAAAGCTGTCGTTTTTACGAAGCTTGACCTCGGAAAAAACGATGTATTCTTTATTCTGTACGATGAGGTCGATCTCTCCGAAGCGTGAGCGGTACCCCATCGCGATGAGCTTATATTTTCTTCGTTTGTATTCGCGCGCGGCAAGGGCTTCTCCCCACGCTCCTGTTATGCGGGTATTCATGCGGTTTCCTCGTCAATGCATCTTTTTTAAAAACGTCATTCTGTGGATTTTGCTCGGGCCGTATTCGCGCAGCTTTTCATAATGAAGCTTCGTGCCGTAGCCCTTGTGCTGTGCAAAGCAGTATTCGGGGTACCGGCTGTCCATTTCATACATGAATCTGTCACGGCTGACCTTGGCAAGTATCGACGCGGCGGCTATGCAGGCGCATTTGGCATCGCCCTTAATAACGCACTCATTTTTTCGTGTTATTCCTGTTGAACGGTTGCCGTCGATAAGGCACAGATCCGGCTCGATGCCGAGCGCGTCCGCCGCTCTGTTCATGGCTCTGTAAACGGCATTGAGGATGTTGATTTCGTCTATTTCATGCTCGTCGGCAAACGCGATACCGTAATACAGCGCTTTCTGTGTTATCTCGTCAAAGAGCATTTCACGCTTTTTCTCAGATAGCTTTTTGGAATCGTCAAGTCCTTCGATTTCAATTCCTTCGGGGAGTATGACAGCCGCGGCATAAACGGGTCCCGCAAGCGGACCTCTGCCCGCTTCGTCAATACCGCACACGAGTTTGATTCCGCGTGCATGAAGCTCGTTTTCGTAATCGTAAAGGCTCATTTCAAATCATCCTCCGGCAGTTCAAGCGTCATTCTCCCGAGCTTGCCCGCGCGAAGCTCATCGAGCAGAACAGACGCCATGCGTTCAAGGTCTGCTTCTCCTCCCGAAATTAAAAAACCGCGTTTTCTCGCGGCGGCCTCCAAAAGCTCATAACCGTTCGCGTCATCGTCCGGAATAAATTTATACCGCTCTGTCAGTCTGTCTGGATATCGCTCGCGCAGTAAAAGCATGAGATTTCCCGCAAGCGTTTCCTTATCGAGAATATCATCGTTCACAGCGCCGGTATACGCAAGATGCTCACCGACCGTCTGGCTTTCAAATTTTGGCCATAGGATTCCAGGTGTATCGAGCATTTCAAGCCCTTTGTCGATATATATCCACTGTTTTCCGCGCGTTACACCCGGTTTATCGGCGGAAACGGCTGCTTTGCGTTTTGCGATTTTATTTATAAACGTCGATTTCCCGACGTTCGGTATGCCGACGATCATGATTTTAAGCTGACGTCCCGTCTGTCCTTTAGCGGTATACTCTTCGATTTTGTCCTTTAAAAGAGCCCTTACGGCAGACGGAAAAAGGTTTGTCCCTTTTCCCTGCCGGCAGTCCGTTTCAAGAACATAGATGCCCTTTGATTTAAAATATCTGCTCCATATCTTTGTTGCCTCGGCGTCGGCTCTGTCAACCTTATTCAGGATCACCATGCGCGGTTTATTGCCGCACAGATCATCCATATCCGGATTTCGGCTGGATATCGGTATTCTCGCGTCGATTATCTCGCACACGGCGTCAACAAGCTTTATATTTTCAGCTATCATCCGCCGGGCTTTTGCCATATGCCCGGGGAAATACTGGATATTGATTTCTTCTTTGATTTTACTCACCTCAATAGATCGAGCCGAGTCTGCTCCAATCTCTCGTTTTAGTCGCGTCCATTCCCGGAATCAAAAGGAGATACGCCTTACCGATTATCTCGCGCGTATCAATGAATCCGACTGTGGCTACCCGGCTGTCACTGGAATGATTTCTGTTGTCACCCATCACAAAAACGCACCCCTCGGGAACGGTCACCGGTCCGTCAAAATCCTCCCGTGCATACGTTTTCTCGTAAATGTACGGCTCGTGAAGTACCTCACCGTCAATGTAGACAATACCGTTTGCAAAATCAATGTCGATCGTCTGCCCTTCTGTGGCGATCACGCGCTTTACAAGCGGCTCTTCATAAGCGGCTGCTCTCAAAATAACGATATCTCCGCGATGAGGCTCATAAAACAGCTTTGAAACGATGAGTCTGTCACCGTCATGCAGCGTTTCATACATTGAGCTTCCTTTCACTCCGACAATACGTCCGACGAGCAGGAATATGAGAATACCCGCAACGATCGCAATAAAAGCGCATTGCAGAACATCATATACGTCAAATTTCTCTGTTCTGTCCTCGTTTTTCTCCGGCACGGTTTTCGGCTTCGTTATAACTTTTCTTGCATGTACAGATGACATAGACTCGATGTCTGTTTCATTGATTTCGGTATTCGGAATATCTTTTGAATTGTTGTTTTCCATTAGCTCACTTCCGATAAATATAATATTACGAATACATTATACACGATACTGGCAGGAAATAAAGAGTTTTATTCAAAATAATCGTTATC
>JAZRYQ010000160.1:0-15569 GCA_045600805.1 Candidatus Alloscillospira sp.
TGGGGAATCTGGACAGGAGCGACAGCCGCAGCATATGTTACAGCGGCAATTACATGCGGATATTTTCTGTCCGGAAGATGGAAAAACAGAAAACCAATCGTTGAGAGGTAAAAATTAAGTCCCATGTGTTTCGGCACATGGGACTTAAACGTCCTTGTTTACTTTAAAATAACCTTTACAAAATTCTTTTTGCCGCGTTTTACGACAACGCCTGCTTTTAGCTCATCCGCCGTCAGTGTTTTACCGATGTCGGTCACTTTTTCGCCGTCGACTTCCACGCCGCCCTGCTGGATGTTTCGTTTTGCGTCACCGCGGGAAGCACAGAGTCCGCTGTTTACGAGAACAGACGCAACGTCGATCACGCCGCCCGTGAGGTCGGCTTCCGTGACCTCAAATGTCGGCATATCAGCGGCGCCGCCGGAGGAAAACAGCGCCTTTGCAGTCTCCTGCGCTTTGTCCGCCGCTTCCTTGCCGTGAACCATGCTTGTCAGCTCATACGCGAGAATTTCTTTTGCGCGGTTTAAGTCACTGCCTTCCCATTTGTCCATTTCGTTTATCTGCTCAAGCGGCAGGAAGGTCAGCATACGGATGCACTTCATAACATCGGCGTCACCGACGTTGCGCCAGTACTGATAAAATTCAAACGGGCTTGTCTTGCTTGCATCGAGCCATACGGCGTTGCCTGCGGTTTTACCCATTTTCTTGCCATTGGAGTCCGTGAGAAGTGTGATGGTCATCGCGTATGCGTCTTTGCCGAGCTTTTTGCGGATAAGCTCTGTGCCGCCGAGCATATTGCTCCACTGGTCGTCACCGCCGAACTGCATGTTACAGCCGTAATTCTTAAACAGATAGTAGAAATCATAGCTCTGCATAATCATATAGTTGAATTCAAAGAACGAAAGACCTTTTTCCATTCTCTGTTTGTAGCACTCTGCTCTGAGCATGTTGTTGACGGAAAAATGCGTTCCCACTTCGCGCAGGACATCGACGTAATTGAGATTTAAAAGCCAGTCGGCATTGTTTACCATGATGGCTTTGCCGTCTGAAAAATCAATGAATTTCTCCATCTGCCTGCGGAAGCATTCGGCGTTGTGGTTGATATCGTCTTTTGTGAGCATCTTGCGCATATCGGTCCTGCCGGACGGATCGCCGATCATTGTTGTGCCGCCGCCGATGAGCGCAACGGGCTTGTTGCCCGCCTGCTGCAAACGCTTCATAAGCGTGAGCGCCATGAAATGACCTGCCGTGAGGCTGTCTGCGGTGCAGTCAAAGCCGATATAGAAGGTCGCTTTTCCGTTGTTTATAAGCTCTTTGATCTCCTCTTCGTCCGTAACCTGCGCGATAAGCCCGCGGGCTACCAGTTCATCATAAATCGTCATATTATATCTCCAATCCGTTGTAATGTAAAAATATAAAAGCCCTCTGCTCATGCGAGCAGAGGGCGAATTATCGCTGTACCACCTCTGGTTTATCTGCGTTTTGCAGACCTTTGGACCGCTGTATCGGGCGGCACCCGTTCACCCCTAATCGTTTCCTTTCAGCGTGACCGCTCGAAGCCGTATTCGTCGCACAGCCTCTCCCCGTTACAGCAAACCGGGTCTCTCTTTGCAGGACAGATTGCGATTACTTCTGCTTCTCACAGCGTTACCGTATTGTCAGAATTATAATTCAGCCAGTCAGTGTTTGTCAAGGTAATTCTTCTTGTAATTTTCTGCGGCGCTGAGCTGTTCCTCTGCGGATAAAAGCGTATTATCCGTAATGTTGTCGCCGCCGGTAAGCCTTGCGATCTCGGATTTTCTGCCTTCTTTGTCAAGACTGTTCACATGCGTGAAGGTCCTGCCGTCAAGTGTGCTTTTTTCTACGGAAAACTGATTGTCCGCCATTGCTGCAATCTGCGGAAGATGCGTTACGCATAAAACCTGACGCGCATTTCCGAGCTCCCACAGCTTTTCTCCGACGCGCTGGGCGGCGATACCGGATACACCGGTGTCGATTTCGTCAAATACCATCGTGCCGACGGTATCGTTTTCGGCAAGGACGTTTTTCATCGCGAGCATAATGCGCGACAGCTCGCCTCCGGACGCGATTTTAGAAATCCTGCCGAGCTCTTCGCCGGCATTCGCGCTCATAAGAAAGCTGACATCATCTTTGCCGGACGGTGTAAAGTCCGTACTGTCAAAATGTACGGAAAAGCGGACGCTTTTCATGTTAAGCTGCGCAAGCTCCTCGGCTATGCGTATTTCGAGCGTTTTTGCGGCGCACTTTCTTGCCTTGCTGAGTGCCGCGGCTGATTTTTCGGCTTCCTGTATGACAGAGACCAGTTCTTTTTCAAGCTTCCGTTTTTTCTCGTCGGAATATTCGATTCCCTCAAGCTCCTGTTTTGCGCTTTCAAGGCTGTCAAGAAGGCTTTGCTCATCGGGGGCGTATTTACGCATGAGGCGCTTTAAAAGCGATATCCTGCCCTCAATTTCATCAAGCTCATTGGGCGAAAAATCAAGCTCATCCTTAAAATCACGGAGCTGCTCCGATGTATCCTCTAAATCATACCGTATGTTGTTTATCCTGTCGCTGATCTCCGCGAGCTTTTCGCTGTAATGCGCAACCCCGGCAAGCGATGACGCTGCCTCTTCGGTCAGCGTGACGGCCCCGTCCGAGCGCTCGCCGCCGTATAATGCGGAAAACGCATCGTCAACGGCGTCCATGAGCTTTGACGCATTGTTCAGAAGCTCACGACGCTCTTTGAGTTTATCAAGCTCGCCCACGGTTATATCGGCACTTTCCAGCTCGTTTATCTGAAAACGAAGCATATCCGCACGCCGTTCCTTTTCTCCCTCATCCATATCAAGCGCTTTTATCTCCGCATGGAGGGCTTTCATTTCTGAAAATCTGTCCTTATATTCGGCAAGCAGCGGATCGCTGCCTGCATAGCCGTCAAGATATTTCAGGTGACTTTGCTCGTCAAGGAGCTTTCTACCGTCGTTCTGCCCATGAATGTCAACAAGACTGGCGCCAAGCGTCTTCAGTTCAGCTACGGGTACGGGAACGCCGTTGATCCTGCATACGTTTTTGCCGTCGGCGCTTATACGGCGGGTGACAAAAAGCCTGCCGTCATCCGGAGAAATGCCGAGCTCATCCAGTACAGCCTCCGCGCCGGCGCAGTCAAAAACGCCGGAAACAGTCGCATACGGCTGACCGTTTCGCACGATATCACGTGATGTTCTGCCGCCCGTTATGGCTTCAAGCGCGTCAATGACGATGGATTTGCCCGCGCCTGTTTCACCCGTAAGCACGTTGAGACCGGGAGCAAATTCGATGTCCGCTTTTTCAATGACCGCTATATTTTCGATATGCAGAAGCTCTAACATTTTTTCACCTCGATCAGCGAAAACAGATAAAAAATTTACAGCATTGCCTTTATTTCTTCACAGAAGACCTTGGCAGCTTCGGTCGAATACATGCAGAGAAATGCCGTATCATCGCCGCCGAGTGTTCCCGCGATGTTTTCGATATTCATTCCGTCGATCGCGCTGCACGCGGCAGAGGCAAGACCGGGAAGCGTTTTTAAAACGATTATATTCTGCGCGCAGACACAGGAGGTGACGCTTTCGCGGAAAATCGCTTTAAGGCGCAGAGAATTGTTCTGCGTGTCTTTTTTGTGTGCCGGAGCGTAATGGTATTTTCCCTCGGGCGAGAGCTCTTTTATAATATGAAGCTCTTTGATATCACGCGAAATGGTTGCCTGCGTGCTGTGGAGGCCGAGAGCATTAAGAGCATCGATGAGCTGATTCTGCGTCTCGATATCGTTTGTGAGGATGATCTCCATAATTGTGTTTTGTCTGACATTTTTCATTGACGTTCTCCCAACTTTTTATATACTTTTTTGTAAAAGCCTGTGTGTGTGATCCTGATGAAATGTGTTTCTGTATCTGAAACGTGTACTTTCAGTACGTCGTTTTTCTCCATGTGAAATACATCGCGGCCGTCAACGGCAACGGTGGAGGGGTTGTTCTTTTTGCCGTTGAAAACGACACTGACCGTCCGCTCCGGCGCAAGAACGAAGGACCTTGCGGCAAGAACGTGTGCACAGATCGGCGTGATGATGATATTGCGCGCATCCGGCTCGACGATAGGACCGCCTGCTGCCATGGAATACGCGGTCGAGCCTGTCGGCGTGGAAATTACCGTTCCGTCGCCGGAAAAAGAGGTGATCGGCTCGTCATCACCGAATATTTCAAGGCTGATGACTTTGGAATCGCCTTTGATGACAATATCGTTTAAAGCAAAATCGCTCAGAAGCTTTACCCCGTCGCGGTAGATTTCCGCACTGAGCATGATGCGCTTTTCCGTGCGGTAATTGCCCGTGAGCACATTTTCAATCTGCTCTATATCGTCCGGCTCAAGCTCTGCCATAAAACCGACGCTTCCCATGTTCACGCCGATGATGGGAATGCCCTTTTCGGCAACGACGCGCGCGGTGCGCAATATCGTGCCGTCTCCACCGAGGCATACGGCAAGGTCTGCGCAGTTTGCTTCCTTTTCAAGCTCTGCATAACGGAACTTTTCCGGCAGAGAATGATTTTCTCCGTCAAAAAACGGGCAGATCGCTGTTTGCACGCCGTGGGACAGGAATATAGTATTGATTTTTTCGGTAACAGCAAGCCCGATATCTCTGTCTGCATTCGGGCAAATCAGAACCCTCATGGCTTGTCCTCCAATGCTTTATGTGATTCCGAGGCTGTTGCTGCCGCGTTGAGCTCACCGTTATCACAGTGCTTTTTCAAATGCCCCAGATATTCGATGTTCCCCTCCGGCCCTTTGATCGGCGAAAACGTCACCCCGAGAACACCGAAGCCGGCGCTGTTTGCGTTTATGATGAAGTTTTCAAGGACTTCGATATGCGTTGCGAGCTCTTTGACGACGCCTTTTTTGCCCACTTTTTCTTTGCCAGCCTCAAATTGCGGTTTTATCAGGCAAAGAATTTCACCGTTATCGGATATAAGGTCATATATGACCGGCAAAACGAGCTTTAAGGATATAAAAGACACGTCAATAACGGCAAGTGACGGCATGTCCGGTATCTGCTCTTTTGTGACATGGCGGATGTTCGTGCGCTCCATGACAACGACGCGCGCGTCGTTCCGGATGCTCCAGGCAAGCTGCCCGTAACCCACATCAATGGAATAAACCTTTTCCGCGCCGCCTTTTAAAAGACAATCGGTAAAACCGCCGGTGGAAGCGCCGCAGTCAATGCAGATCCTGCCGGCAGGGGAAACATCAAAATATTTCAGCGCCTTTTCAAGCTTTAATCCGCCGCGGCTTACATATTCAAGCGTATTTCCGCGGATTTCGATCTGCGCGTCATCCGGTATCTGTGCGCCGGCTTTGTCTACACGCTGCCCGTTTACGAAAACCTGACCGCTCATGATCGTCGCTCTGGCGCGTTCGCGGCTTTCAAAATAGCCCTTTTCCGCAAGAAAAACGTCAAGCCTTGTTTTGCCCATGTGACACCACTTTCTTACATGCTTTTATGATCGCGGAACTGTCTATTCCGTATTCTGCTTTCAATGTTTTTATATCGCCGTGCTGAACAAATCCGTCCCCGAGGTTGAGAAGCTCAGCCTTGACGGTTATTCCGGACAGCGAAAGCTCTGAGATTATCCTTGTGCCGACGCAGCCGAGCGCGGATGTTTCTTCACATATGACAATGCTTCGGATGTCTCCGAGCTTTTTCAGTATATCGCGGATGTCAAGCGGGAAAACCGTGCCGAGCTTTATGACGGAGACGGAAATACCGTCGTCCCTGAGCTGCTCTGCGGCAGTAAGCGCATCGTTTATGCTGATACCGTATGTGATTATCGCGGCATCGGTGCCGACCGTGAGAGCTTTTACTCTGTCCGGCGTGCTTTCCCTGTAATCGCCCTCGCTGCCTCGCGGGAATCGGACACAAACAGGCCCGTCAAGCTCGTATATAGCGTGATGCAGCATATCGCCAAGCTCGGAAAAGCTTGCGGGGCTTAAAACCGTCATATTCGGAATGGTGGATAAATAGCTTATATCGAATGTGCCGTTGTGTGTTTCGCCGTCCTGTCCGACAAGTCCCGCGCGGTCAACGGCAAAAACAACATGTTCGTTTCCGATCGAAACATCATGTATAAGCATGTCATAAGCGCGCTGGAGAAATGTCGAATAAATTGCCACGACCGGTATCGCGCCCTTTGCGGCAAGCCCTGCCGACATCGCGACAGCGTGACCTTCTTCAATGCTGACATCAAATAAACGCTCGGGAAAGCGCGCGGCAAATTCCGAAAGACCTGTGCCGTCCGTCATGGCGGCGGTAATGGCGCAGATACGGCTGTCCTTTTCGGCAAGTGAACAGAGGGACATGCCGAACACCTCGGAGAAGCTCAGCTTCGACGGGGGGATTTTCCCCGTAACGGGGTCAAACGATGAAACACCGTGGAATTTTCCGGGGTTTTCCTCCGCGGGCGGGTAACCCTTGCCTTTTTTTGTTATGACGTGGACAAGCGTCGGCTCACCCGTGCTTTTTGCCCATAAAAGGGCCTCTTCTATGCGCTGGATGTTGTGCCCGTCAACCGGTCCTGCGTACTGAAAGCCCATTTCTTCAAACATACTGCAATTGAGAATGGATGATTTGAGACGGTTTTTGAGGTATCTTGTAAATCTGTATACGAGTTTTCCGCCGGGAATGACGGATGTGACCTTTCTGTATCGCTGTTTTAATGACGTATACGACGGTTTTAAGCGCGCCCGTGCAAGATAGGATGCCATACCGCCGACGTTCGGGGCAATGGACATGCCGTTATCGTTCAGAATGATTATCATCGGCTCCCCCGAGGCTCCGGCATTTGTGAGGCCCTCATAGGCAAGGCCGCCGGTGAGTGCGCCGTCACCGATGAGCGCTATCACGTTGTAGTCATCGCCCGTGAGTCTGCGGGCTCTTGCCATGCCGAGCGCAACAGAAATCGAATTTGAAGCGTGTCCGGCGATGAAAGCGTCATGTACGCTTTCCTTCGGCTTCGGGAAACCGGCAATACCGCCGTATTGGCGCAGCGTGTCAAACCTGTCGCGCCGTCCCGTGATGATTTTATGTACATAACACTGGTGACCGACATCGAAAACGAGCCTGTCACGCGAGGTGTCAAATATTCTGTGTATGGCAAGCGTAAGCTCGACCGCGCCGAGGTTTGAAGCAAGATGACCGCCGGTTTTTGATACGCTGTTGACGATAAACTCGCGCAGCTCCCGGCACAGCTCTGCCAGCTCTTCGTAGTCCAGACGCTTAACATCGTCCGGGGAGTTTATTTTTTCTAATATACTCAATGCCTGTTCCTCGCTTTTTTGCGGAAAATACGTCCCGCAAAGCTGATTATTTTACCTACCGCAAGGACAATGCGTGTGTTCTGATTCATAGCAAGCGTCTTGCCGATAGCTTTTCCGCCTATTGTAAGAGCGGCGACGATTCCGGATGCCAAAAGACTGATAAATACGGAATTAACGGAGAAATCACGCGCTAAATTTGCGACGATCGCCGCCGATGTGCTTCCGGAAACGATTCCGGATATGTCACCGACAACGTCATTGCATATGCTGGAAACCTTTTCGGCGTTTTTCAAAAGCCTGAGCGATTCGGCTGCCCCCTGCTCCTTGTGCGATGCCATGGAATGAAAAGGTGCTGGCTGAGCCGTTGCGACCGCAACGCCGATAATATCAAATATTATACCGATGAGGATGAAAACAAGCAAAGCTGCAAATGCCGTGATATACCCCGCATTTCCGAGGATCTCGGAGGAAGCGAGCGTAAACACCACGGACACGGAAAAGCTCAGAATGATTATTCGTATTATCCATCGTATGTTTGGTTTCTTTTTCAATTTTCAAATTCCTTAAAAATAAATCAGCGGCAGCAAACAGAGTAAATCTTACGGCTTAGGTACGGGCTGGATTTCCCCCAAAGCTACCCCCCGTTGCCGGCAAGGGCGGTTTCCCATTATAGCTTTGTTCAAAGCGTTACCGACTTTGCTGCCCGACTGCCACTTAGTCCGCACTGTAATCCTCTGCCTGCTCACAGAAGTCTCCGGACAGCCTAGGTGTTTTCCACAACAGTCTTACCGAATTTCAGCCTCTTTTGCAGAGTGTATTTCGAGGAGCAATGATATCACAAATCCGGCCGCGATATTGCGTATCTGCTCTCCTGTCCGCACAATCCACTCAAGGCAGGCTACTCTGCACACAGCATAGAATGATATACCGCATTGCAGGTTTACCCTGACCCGTAGACAAATCGAAATATACCACAATGGGAGTACGTTTACCCACAGAATCAGGCCTCCACATAAGCAGGGTCATGATTTCCATGCCATTGAAAGATGCCCTGAATATGCAAGCGTGCAAGCACGCTTCCCTCCCAGCACCCACCCCAAACTGGGCGTTCAAAGCAGGCACAAGGGGTTTCATAGATATGCCCTTCAAAGGATTTTTAGGCCCTTCCTTAAAACGGCAGTTCTGACTAGGATACTGCGCCGCTGTGAGGATATTTTAACAAATCCGAACGGGTTTTTCAATAGTAAATGTATATTTTTATGAATATTATTATGTGTTTATACATTTTCCCGACAAGAATGCGACAAAAACTCCGAACGAAACAGCCGTTTCGTCCGGAGTTCGGCAAAAATACGCAGTATTTTATTTTCTGTCGGGAATGATCTCTATCCAATATCCGTCCGGATCTTCGATAAAATAAACGCCGAGCATATCGTTTTCAAAGCAGATAATGCCCATGTCCCTGTGCTTTGCGTGCATTTCGTCAAACTGATCCGTGACGATGCCGAGATGTATCTCGCCTTCCCCGAGATCGTATGGCTCCGTGCGCTCTGTGAGATATGTAAGCTCAATGCAGAACGGGGCGTCGTCATTTCCGATGAAAACAAGCTTGAACGAACCGTCAGCGGCTGTCATTTCACGTTTCGGCTCAAAATCAAGAGCTTCCTTGTAGAATTTCAGACTTTTTTCAAGATTCAGAACATTGAAATTAAAATGATCCATTCTTAACATATATATAACCTCCAAAAGTAAAATACGAAAATACAGTTCTCACGGCAGCGGGTGGCGCGTGTATTCCGCCGGCTCCCAGCCGTCAAGCGGCAGACGCTGCATCGCGCCGAATACCTTTGATTTTAAATCCGGATATTGCGCCGAGAGCATTTTGATAAGCGTTTTAACTTCTTCGCGTTTAGAAGCGCCGTCCATCGGACAGCGGTTTTCAACGACCGGGATGTTACAGCGCTGAGCAAATCCAGCAATCGTCCCTTCACCGATATACAGCATCGGGCGAATTTGTGTTATCCCCGTTCTGCTCATGTATGTCACGGGCTGAAAACAGCTTATGCGCCCTTCGTAAAAAAGTGACATCAGGAACGTTTCGACAGCGTCGTCAAAGTGATGACCGAGCGCGATTTTCCGGATCCCGTGCTCTGCCATGACATCGTGCAGAGCGCCGCGGCGCATTTTCGCGCATAAAGAGCACGGATTTTTTTCGCGACGTTCCTCAAAAATGATCTGCTTCATTTGTGTTTCCCTGATGAAATACGGTACATCAAGCTCGCCGCACAAGGCTTTGATGGGGGAGTAATCCATCCCTTCAAAGCCGAGATTTACGGTAATGGCGCAGAGCTCAAATTTGTTCGGGTAGTATCTTCGGAGATTGGCAAGCGCACACAAAAGAGATACCGAATCCTTGCCGCCGGAAACACCGACGGCGATTTTGTCACCGTCATCGATCATCTTGTAATCTTCAACGCATCGGCGTATCTGGCCGGTGAGCCTGTTTAAATCTGACATATCGGACAAGACCTCGGTTATGGAAAAATTTTAAAAATGAAAATGAGGAAATCAAAGAAAAACGGAGAAAAACGGAGCAATTTAAAGATTGTAATGAGCTAATTAAATTTACGCAATATTTAGTGTTGACACGTGATTTTTGTTGTGATATAAAATATAAGCACGTCATGAGTATATGTGACGGAAACGAATTTGTCAAAGTATATTTTACTATAAAATTTGGAGGAAACACAATGTCAACTACACTGGCAAAAAATGAAACCGTTTCCCGTAAGTGGTATGTGCTTGATGCAGCCGGCAAGCCGATGGGTCGCACCGCTGTACAGGCTGCGAATCTTCTTCGCGGCAAGCTCAAAGCAGATTTTACCCCGAACGTGGACTGCGGTGATTTCGTAATCATCATCAACGCCGAGAAAGCAATTCTCACCGGCAACAAGCTCACCCAGAAGTACTATCGCCGTCACAGCGGCTGGATAGGCGGACTGAAGGAAGTTCAGTATAAGACACTTATGGCTGAGCGTCCTGATTTCGCCATGGAGCTTGCCGTTAAGGGTATGCTCCCGAAGAACACACTCGGACGCACAGCTCTTACACGTCTGCACATCTATAAGGGTGCAGAGCACAAGCATGCGGCACAGCAGCCCGAAGCTTGGACACAGGAATAAGGAGGTACGCGAATAATGTATACCAGTAAGAAACCTTATCTTTACGGAACAGGCAGAAGAAAATCTTCTGTAGCAAGAGTACATCTTATCCCGGGCGGCACAGGCGCTATCACGATCAACGGCCGTGATATTGACGATTATTTCGGACTTGATACACTCAAGCTCATCGTTCGTCAGCCGCTCAACACGACCGGCACACTCGGCAAGGTAGATATTGAAGCTACTGTCGCGGGCGGCGGCGTTTCCGGTCAGGCAGGCGCTATCCGTCACGGTATCGCTCGCGCTCTTTTACTCATGGATGATTCTTTCCGTGCTCCTCTCAAGGCAGCGGGACTTCTCACTCGTGACCCGAGAATGAAAGAGCGTAAAAAGTACGGCCTCAAAGCCGCCCGTCGCGCACCTCAGTACAGCAAGAGATAACCTGCCCATTATACAAGCACTCACTTCGATGGGTGCTTGTTTTTTGCGCGCGCCGGGCGGCTTTATGCCATCCCCGAGCGGGTGCCGCGAAGCGGCGAGCGAGTGGGGGCATGTTTGCAGTTGGCAAAGCCAAACTGCGCACGTCGTGCACCGCAGTTCTCAAAGAGATAACCTGCCCATTATACAAGCACTCACTTCGGTGGGTGCTTGTTTTTTGCGCGGTTATCGTATAAAAAATATCCCCTTGAAGCTTTTTCAAGGAGATATTTTTATATAAAATTTTACGCCATGGTATCGGCTTTGATTTCTTCTTCGCGGCCTTTTTCAAACAACTGCTTGAATTTTCTTGAGAGCTTGCAGAGCTTTTCGTAAAGATCGAAGGAGATTTCCGTGGAAGGTGCAACTTCCATATAAGAGGTCATCATTTTTATCATCATCCAGGAGTCAATAAATGCGGATTTCAGAGTGATCGCGATGATGAGCGCGAGAATGATCGCCCAGAAAATACCCCAGTTAAGAAGCCTGAACAGACCGATCAAAAGCAGGAACGGAACAAGCCATGCAAGGAAGGTAAGACCTATGACGACAAGCGTGACTGTCAGAGAGGACTTGAGCAGATGCTTGATGTTCTGGAAATAGATCACAACGCCGTCACATGATGACTTGAAGCTGCCTTCATCGTCATGGACGAAGCACCAGCCGAGGCAGCATTCGTCTATGTATCCGAGTGCAATGCCGATAAAAGTCTGAGCGAGGGATGTGATAAAAGACATACCGGGAATCACGCTGAGAAGATCGCCTATTTTTCCGGCTGCCTTCTGAAGCTGACTTACCGCACCGCTTATAAGCTTGTCAACGGCAAAATATACGTTTGATGTTGCAAATTTCGCTTTGACCTTCTCTTTGCCGTAGTTGAACATATCGTCGGGCACATTGCCGGTTGTGCACATTTCGGCAATTACGGCCACATGACCTGCTTTAATGAGATAGCCGACATAGCTCATTGCAAATCTGTAAATACCGAATGTGAAGGCTATCCATATCAGCCCCATAATGACCGGTGCGCTGCCGCCGATGAGCTTACCTAACAGCATGAACAGTGCAAGAAGAATTACGGATGCGACGGTGATGGCTGCTCCCAGCGCAAGCTTGAGCCAGACAAATTTTGTGGTTTTTGCAAAAATATCCTTAGCTTTCAATCTCATTTCCTCCTTATTTTTCTATAAATTAAGCTTCGTTTTCATCTCGTTGATGAGCATTTCGACATTTTCGAGCATTTTTACAATTTCGTTCAGCCGCGGCTTTTCGGCTGTGTCAATTATGCCGTCGCTTGTGATCTTTATCAGATCCCTTGCCGCGTCAGACATGTTGTTGGCGGAGTTTACGAATCTGATGACAAGCTTGTCAAAATCCTCGTTTTGAGGAACATCTTTTAACAGATAGTCAAGCGAGACGTTGAACATTTCACTGATGCTGATGATGCTGCCCGTTTCCGGAAGCGAAGGACCGAGCTCCCATTTGCTTACTGCCTGTCGGCTGACGCCGAGCTTATATGCAAGCTCCTCCTGCGAAAGACTGTATTTTGTTCTCAGTTCCAACAGCTTTTCTCCAAAGCCCATGATCATACCTCCATTTTAGATTTCGTATACGGATTTTTATTACGTTAAAGAGATTAGCACATTTTGGATTGCTTATCAAGCATGTGAACATGGCAATTTGCGCAACGGTGAGTTGCGAAAAGCAAAAATGCAATTATGGCTTGACACGGATGTACCGATAGCATTAGAATAAATTTGATAAATATAGGAAAAGAGGGAGAGCATGGCAAACAAAAAGATAAAAAATGCTTATACCAGTGTCGCAAATGCGCTGGGGCTCAGCTTTTGTGAAGATAAAATGATAATATCCGGCCTTTGCGGAGAATACGATTTTGCGCTGCAATCTGCGGATCTATCACGCACGCCGTATATGCTTGTGCTGACGACATCGGTGACGAACGGCGCCGAGATCACCGCGGACGACAAAAAGGAGCTTCATGGCAGCAACAAGCATATAGTGAATGTTTTGCTGAACGGCAATGTTCTGACGGTGCGGTTTTCTAACATAAATCTGGCAAAAGCCGAAAATATCGAAAAGTTCAGACAGCATGTTTTAGCTGTGGAAGCGCTTCTGCGGGAAAAAGGATATGTTCCGTGCTGCGGAAATTGCGGTCAGACGGTTGACACCTGTGATTACACCGTGCATGGGCAAGTCATGCAGCTTTGCGATTTCTGCGCGCAGGATATCGCTTCGGCCATCACGGTAGAGGGTGCTGCCATAGATGCAAAGAAGGAAAATTACGCTGCGGGATTCGTCGGCGCGCTGATCGGCGCCCTTGCCGGCGTTGCGTGTATCGTGCTGCTCGGTCAAATCGGTTATGTCGCAGCGCTGTCCGGTCTTGTCATGGCGATCTGTGTTCTCAAGCTTTATGAAAAATTCGCAGGAAAAACTACGACACTCGGATTTATAATTTGTGTCATTGTAATGCTTGTCATGACCTTTGTAGGCAAAAAGCTTGACTGGGCTATTACGATATACAGAGAGATCGGGAAAGAATTTGGCGTAAACATTTTTGAATGTTACAGAGCAATCCCTGCCATGATTGCAGAAGAGGTAATTGATATCGTTGCCTTTGTAATGGATATGATTTTTTGCTATTTGTTTGTACTTCTCGGATTTATCCCGACGCTTGTTACAAGCATAAAATCACGCAAAGCCCCTGCGATCTCAAAAATCGGCGGACCGTATACGCGTTCTGTCAGCCGTTACGACTGGCTGTAAAAACGATCGTCAAACAGCGGCCCCCATGTGATGTATGTGCACACATGGGGGCTGTAATTTGTATTTGAAAACAGGGAGAGGATATAGTAAAATATAAACAGCAAAAACAGGGAGGTGTGATATGGCTGCCATATTTTCAGGTCTTAATCCGTCGCAGGCGGAGGCCGTGAGCGAAACGGAGGGATTTGTCCGCGTTATTGCCGGAGCGGGCTCCGGTAAGACGATGACGCTCACGCACCGATATGCGTATCTCGTAAATGAACTGGGGATTTTGCCTGGCAATATTCTCTGCGTTACGTTTTCAAACAAAGCCGCAAACGAAATGCGCCGCAGGATTCACAACATGACAGGCGATAATGATACAAGCTTTATCTGCACCTTTCACAGCTTCTGCGTTTCCGTTTTGCAGGAGGACAGCTTCGCGGTAGGATACCCGAAAAACTTCCTTGTTCTTGACAATTCGGATATTGATTCGATGCTGAAAATAATATACGAAGAGCGCGGGCTGACCTTGCGGGATATGACGTTCGGCAATGCGCGCGATATGATAGAAATTCGCAAGCTTTTTAAAGATCCCGAATATTACCTCGATATCATCAACGGAACGGCGGAGTCCCTCCATGAAAAATATCTTGCGGCGGTAAGCACGTCGGATATCATTTTTTACGGCTATATGTATCAGGCAAAGAAATGCTTCGGCCTTGACTACAACGACCTGATTATATTCTCTTTGTATATTTTCAATATCCATGAGGATATAAGGCTTAAATGGCAGAAACGCCTTGAGTATATCATGATAGATGAATTTCAGGATATCGACCGTCTCCAGTATGACCTTATGCAGGTGTTGTGCGGTTATCATAAAAATCTATTTGTCGTGGGCGATCCGGACCAGACTATTTATACATGGCGCGGCGCAGATGTAAAATATCTGCTTGAATTCGACAAAAAGCATGAAAATACGAAAACGATCATGATGAACGAAAATTACCGCTCAACGCCGCAGATCATTTCGGCGGCAAATTCCCTGATAGCAAGAAACAAAGAGCGGATAAAAAAGGAGCTCGTTCCGATGCTGCCGGGCGGCGGAACGGTCGTGTGTCACCATGCACAGAATCCGAAGGAGGAGGCGGCGTGGATCGCGGCCGAGGCGGATAAGCTTGTGAAAGACGGCGCAAAGCTTGCCGACATAGCGGTTTTATACAGGGCGCATTATATAACAAGAGAAATCGAGGAAGTGTTCCAAAGTCTCCGGCTTCCGTATACGATTTACAGCGGTGTGCCGTTTTTTAACAGAGCGGAAATAAAAGACGCGCTTTCTTATCTGCGCATGATAGCCTGCCGCGATGATTTGTCCTTTTTGCGCATCATCAATGTTCCGAAACGAAATATGGGCAAGCGGCGCATGGAATTTCTGCAAGAATACGCTGAGAAAAATAATTGCACGCTGTATAATGCGCTTGTCAATACGCTCGACAATGAGATTTTTAAGGGAACAAAAGCGTCCGCGTTCGTTTCGCTGATTGAAAAATACACTCTTTTAAGCGAAGAGGTATCCGTTTCGGAGCTTTTATCGCGCATTCTCGATGAAGGCGGATATGAAAACGCGCTCCGCACTGAAGGCGATCAGCACAGGCTGGACAATTTAGCGGAGCACAAGCAGTCAGTTTATGAATACGAAACGACGTGCGGCGAGGAATGCTCGCTTACGCATTATCTTTCGCATATCGCCCTTTTCACGGGAAGTGACACGGAGTTTGCCGAGGACAAGGTCAAGCTCATGACGATCCATACGGCAAAGGGCCT
>JAZRYQ010000161.1:0-12801 GCA_045600805.1 Candidatus Alloscillospira sp.
CAGATACCAGCATACGATTTCATCCTTGTCATACTGCTTTTCAAATTCAAGTGCTCTGAAAATTTCTCTGAATTTTCTCTGTACGGTCACATCGTTGTCTCCCGTTATGTTCTTCAAAAGCTGCTGTGTTATCGTTGAGCCGCCGAAGGTATTGCTCATACTCAGGAACATATTGACAAACGCGCCCGATGTTCTGTACCAGTCAACGCCGTTATGCTTATAAAAGCGCTTATCCTCGATTGCCACAAGCGCGTGCTCGACATTCTTCGGTATATCGTCATAATCCACCCACATGCGGTATTCCGAGCCTGTAAGCGTAACAAGCTCCTCATATCTGCCTGTCTGATTGTTCTTTGCGTATATTACACTTGACAGACTCTGCGCGAAATCATCGTACTCGACATCAAGTCCCGATGAAAAATTCGTCTTGCAATATATCGAAAATATGCAGGCAAAAACAAGCATTGTTGAAATACCGATCAGTACAACAGTGCCGATGATCTTCAGGGCAAGACTAACAATGCCGCTTACGGTCCTTGCGCCGAATTTTATCGTTTCCTTTGCAATTCTGAATCCACGTTTAGACAAAAAATACACCTGCCGTTCGGGAAAAGTGCAGCGATATGCATACCGCCGAATTATATTGTACCATACTTTGTCAAATATATATTACGAAAAAGTAAAAATTCTCGGAAAATTCCGTATATGTATTATTTCTGCGTCTGACGGGCAAAATACACACATCAGCAGTGCGGAGGTCAACCATGAACAATAAAACACGCAAAGCATGTCTTGCCATAATGTTCCTCTTTGCGGTCATTCTTATTCTTTCCGTGATCGTTTACATGCTTCGGAGTCCTTCGGAAGCAGCACAAACCGCCGGTCCGAACATCGTGCCTGAGTATAACTATTATATATGGCTTGACGGAAATGTAATGAATGCCAAAAGCAGCAGCGGAAAAATCATGAAAACCGAGCTGCATTATTTGGGACTTCCGATCAAAGAGCTTGATGAGCTCCGTCACGGCATTTCGGCCTCATCGTACGATGAATTTCTTATGTTCATGGAGGACTACACCTCATGAAATCGGAATAAACAGTAAAGCCTTCTCAGCGAGAAGGCTTTATTGACAAATTACGCCTTGGAGAACGACCAGTGCTTTTCGTATTCGACTCCCTCGATCAGCTTTTCTTCGTGTGCATTCGTCTCTAAACGCTGAAGCTCATTTCTTGCAAGATATTCGTTATAAAGCATATCTCTGCATTTGTAATAAATTACATAATAGCATCCTGCGTTATCGGAATATGCCACAAGATGGTCGCCTTCCTTGCGGGCTTCATCGAACATCCACTCGTCGATTTCCGGGCTGAACTGACCGTGGTAAACATAGTCAACATCAGCACTTGCAATTCTTGCGCTGGTCTTCACTCTGTCCTCAGCTATCTGCTTAAACGCTTCTTCCGTTCCGCCGTTTTCAAGCCATTCTTTTTCAATGTTTTCAGCTTCGACAGCCGCATCATTTTTTGCCTGCTCGACAGCGGCATTGTAAGCATCGTCGTTTTCTTCGTTCTCATAGTCCGAAGCCGCTACCGCTACCGGTGTTACCGTAATGGTGATCGCATCGACTGTTTCGTACTTGTTTTCCGACCTGTTTATAAAGTAAACAAGATAGGTCCCGCTTCTGTAATCGAAGATAGCCATGTCGCCTTCTTTTCTTTCGGCTTCTTTGAGCCAGGGGCCGTAAGTACTTCCGAGAATATCGCCGTTATAGGCGCGAAGCGTTGCATCATCCTCTGCATACTTTTCGGAATCATAAGCTTTCGCTATTTCAATCATGTCCTCTTCGGATTTGATCTGTGCCATGTATTCCTCAGCCTGTGCGTGAGAAACGGCAACCGCTGCATCCCGGGCTGCTTCTGCTTCTTCCTCTGTGTCATAATCACTGTCATTCACGGTTTCCGAGAATATTGTCATGTAACGATATTCATATAAATCATATCTGTCCTTGTTGGACTCATATTCTGCGTTGAGCTGCTCGTCTGTATATTCGCGTGTTTCTGTGTAATATTCGTCATAGCCTTCGCAATAAGTAAGGAATGTAATACATTTCTCGAAAATCTCCATATTCGCGGCATTGCCGAAAGCTCCTTTGAGATACTTATCGGTGCTGAGACCGTAATAAGAGGCCATGGTGTCAAGGTTGTCAATTCTTGACTGGATCGAAGCCTTCTGCTCGTCGTTCATCTCAAAGCCGATTTCCTTTGCTTCGTTGTAAAGTCCGACATATCTCTGAAGATTGCCGATAGCGTATTCCTGGAAATACTCTTTCCATGTTTTTGATTCGTCATAATACTTCTGCTGCCAAAGTGGCTTTGTCTGGTCAGGCAGTAAAAGGCTTGCAGAATCGTATTGATTCTCATATACATACTGGACATATCTGTTATAAAACTCATTATAATAGAACTCAAACTCAGCCGCACTCAGCTTCTGGTCGCCTATCTCTATTGCACAGAAATTCCGGCGGACGTAGTTAGAATTAATAAACAAGGATATCGCCAAAGCAACAACAATGATAGCTATTGTAAGGATAAACAGCTTCATCGTTTTCTTTCTTTCCTGCTTCTGCTTGAGAGCCGCAGCTTCACGCTTACTCAAAGTATTCTCTCCAGACTGTATTGCTTTCTCTTTTGTACTCATGACAATTTCATTCCCTTTCATGGTATTGCAATGATTAGTTATTATACCGCATTTTTTCCCGTCTTGCAAGCAGTAATTGTTCAGGAATATAAAAACCCTGCGCAAGCACAGCCGATTTATAACCTGCACGATATATGCAGGTGGGTTTCCTCCTTTCGGCTTCGCTGCTTCCAACGTCCGGCGACAAGTCGTCCGGGAGGCCTGCAATCCGCAGAAAGAGGTGGGAATCCCTTATAGATGATGTGGGTTTAAATAGGCTGCACCGCTTTGCAGGGTGATATTATTATACCACGGATGTCTTTAATAATCAATATTTCTTTTCTGATTTTTGCTCAGACATGACGACACGCCCTGCACAAATCATTCCGTTTCATACAGGATGTTCATGAATTCATCATAAACCTCGTCATATATATCTTCCGGTATGTTTTCAAACTGCTCCTCTCCGTCCTCGTACACACTGCGGAGAAGGATCATTTCGTTGTCGTTTTCGCCTGTCGGCAGAAACACGGCATAATCCTCTTCTTTATATTCAAACGAAAAAAGCTTTTCAACCTCGAAATCGTTTCCGTCCTCATCCGTGAGTATCACATAATCACTGCCGAAATCGCTCATAATGCACCTCCGTTTAATAGGGCGTGATGACTTCATCACGCCCTGTTTATTACTTATAGAATATCAGTGAAAACCACGTCACGACATTATTCCCGTATTGAAATTCTATGCCGTATTTTTCCGCAAGCTCCGAAAGGACGATCCCGTGGCTTTCTATGCAAGGATTCATTCGTTCGGGGTGTCTGCACGGCTCATCGGGATACGCGCATTTTTCGCATATACTGCACGCCTCGCTTGACAGGATAAACACGTCTTTCGCCTGTTCACGCACAAAATTCGCCGCCATAGCCGTGATTTTCTCATGCTCCGCTCTTGTTTCAAGTGTTTCTTCTATGTTTGAGATATCCGAAACCTCTGTAATTGTCGCTATCAATACGGCGTCTTCATAGGCAAGGCATTTTGCCCGGCACTGTGTGACCGTTCCCGTTCCCGGCGGACATGCCCACGATTTTGCATACATCGGACATTCATGCTCGCAGATATATCTTATTCTGTCGGAGAAGCTCAGCTCATCTGTCTTAACGAAAAAATAAACGTACAGCGGCAGCTCCGACAACTGTTCTTCCAGTTTTTCCGTATCAAGCATTATTCAAAGAATTTCGCGTGTATTGCGGCAACGGCTCTGTCTGCGTCCGCTTCGTTTACAAGCACGGAAATTTTGATTTCGCTCGTGGCTATCATGTTGATGTTGATCTTCTCGTCATACAGTGCCTCGAACATCGTAGCCGCAACGCCGTGGCTTGACATCATGCCCGCGCCGACGATACTTACCTTTGCAACGTTCGGTGTTGCGCTTACGGACTCGAATCGGATCACGTCCTTATTGTCAAGCAGCACCTTTTCCGCTTTTTCCATATCGGTCTCAGTCACGGTAAAGCTTATATCCTGTGCGTGTCCTCTGCCGATAGACTGGAGGATAATATCCACATTTATCTTTTCCTGGGCAAGGATCCTGAACACTTTGAAGGCAACGCCCGGCTCATCCTTAACACCTATCAGGGCAATTCTCGCAACATTTGTATCTTTTGCAACACCGCTGATCAATCTCTGTTCCACTTTACTTACGACCTCCTTAACTTTTGTACCCGGTTTTCTTTCAAAGCTTGAAAGCACTTCAAGATTTACGCCGTATCTCTTGGCGAGCTCTACCGAACGGTTATGAAGCACCTTCGCGCCCATGGATGCAAGCTCAAGCATCTCATCATATGTTATCTCATTGAGCTTTACCGCTCCCGGTATCTTACGCGGATCACTTGTAAACACGCCTTCGACATCCGTGTAGATCTGGCAGAGATCGGCTCTGAGCGAAACCGCGACGGCAACAGCAGACGTATCGCTTCCTCCGCGTCCCAAGGTGGTTATATCATCATATTTGTTTATTCCCTGGAAGCCCGTCACGATAACGACTCTGCGCGAGCCGAGCTCGTGCTTTATGCGCTCACCTGTCAATTTTTTTATGCGCGCATTCCCGTATTCGGAATTTGTCTGCATCCCTATCTGCCATGCATTCAGGGAAACGACCGGAATGCCCATTTTTTCAAGAGCCATTGCCATCAGCGCGACCGACATCTGCTCACCTGTCGAAAGCAGCATATCCATCTCTCTTTTGGAAGGATTCGGATTGATCTCATGCGCTTTTTCGATGAGCTCATCCGTTGTGTCGCCCTGTGCCGAAAGAACGACCACAACATCATTCCCTTCGGCATAAGTATCGGCAATTATTCCGGCTACACGCGAAATACGCTCGGCATTCGCGACCGAGCTGCCTCCGAATTTCTGTACAATAAGAGCCATATTATTTCCTCCGTTAATTGGAATCAGTCTAAAATGCGGAAAGCAGACAGAACATCCATTCCGTCAAGTGCTTTCATAAGCTCCGGTTTTGACATTTTTCCTACATAGTATGAATACTTTTCATCCTTGCTTACAAGCGGCTTTGCTTCATGAATTCGCTCTTTCACGGCTTTCGGCTCGGCGGACATTCTGATAAGCCATGGCGTTACCAGTGTTTCGGAATTGCCGATCATATCCTCATCCGGTTTTTTCCACTCGGTGAGCGCACCGGCTCTCGGATCTTTCGCTATCTCAATGATATCCGAAGCGACCGCGCTTGCCGTCGGCATTTTTCCGGCTCCCGAACCGTAAAACATCACATCACCGACGATATTGCCTCTGGCTACTATACCGTTCATAACGCCCTCGACATTTGAAAGGACATTCGCATTGCTTACAAGATGCGGCGCCACATAAGAATACACCCTGTCATCCTTTTTCAGCGTGCGCCCGATAAGCTTGATCGTATATCCCATATAAGCCGCGGCTTCGACATCATTGACCGACACGCCCGAAATTCCCTCAGCGGGTATCTGCTCCGGCGCGATATAGGTTCCCGTTATAAGCGATGCGAGGATGGACACCTTCCGGCAGGCATCTATTCCGTCAATGTCCGCCGCAGGATTCATCTCACTGTACCCCATTTCCTGCGCTTTTGCAAGAGCCGCAGAAAAAGAAACGCCGTTTTTGAACATTTGTGTGAGAATAAAATTCGTTGTTCCGTTCAGAATACCGAAAACCTCGTATACATCATCGGCGGCAAGACAGCTTTACAGCGGTCTGAGAATCGGCAGTCCGCCGCCGACGCTTGCCTGAAACATATAGCTCACGCCGTGTTCGGCGGCAATTTCCATGAGCTCACAGCCATGCGTCGCAACAAGCTCTTTATTTGACGTTACAACGCTTTTGGAAGCGTTGAGCGCGCGTTTCGTGAAATCATACGCGACCTTCACGCCGCCGATCGTCTCGACAACGATGGAAACCTCGGCATCATTTTCAACGGCCGAAAAATCGTGCACGACAAGGCTGTTATACGGGCTATCCGGAAAATCACGCACATCGACAATGTATTTTACGGAAATATCCATCCCCGTATTCCTTTTTATTACATCAGCGTTTTTGCTGATCGTCTCAACAACTCCCGAGCCGACTGTTCCGAACCCGAGTACAGCAATTTTTGTCATTTGAATCGCCTCCGATTGACTGCCGTGAATAATCAAATAAAAATCAATAATAATTAATAATATCACAGCTTGCAACAATGTCAACTAAAATTATTTATAAATTTAATTAGGTAAAGTGAGAAGGTGCTATTCTGAAAAAGGATTTGAAATATCTCATAACCGGCGCGGTTTCCGGCGCCGTAAACGGCTTTTTCGGAGCAGGCGGCGGGACTGTTGCCGTTCCGATGCTGTCCTCCTTCTGTGAGCTTGAATACAAGCAGGCGCTTGCCGCCTCCGTCGCCGTCATGCTGCCCGTATCCGTATGCTCTGCGGTGATCTATCTTTGCTCGACCGAAATCACGTTCAACGCGCTGCTGCCATTTCTGGCAGGCGGCCTTATCGGCGGCATAATCGGCGGGAAAATTTTTAAGAAAATCCCCGCAAAATGGCTCAGGCGCTGCTTTGCGCTGTTTATTATTTACGGAGGAGTGAAAAACCTATTCTTGACCTGATCATTTCCGCCGTTACGGGAATCCTTTCCGGCTGGGGCGTCGGCGGCGGGACGCTTCTTCTTATCATCATGACGGCAATTCTGAAAATCGACTCCGAATATGCGCGGACGGTCAATCTTCTGTATTTCTTTCCTGCGTCCTCCGGCGCTTTGATATTTCACATCAAAAACAGGCTCATTCCGAAGCGTGTCTTTTTTCTGTGTGCGGCATCCGGTGTGCCGTTTGCCGCTCTGTTCGCGTTTTTATCATTCTCACTTTCCGCCGGTTTAATGCAGAAGCTTTTCGGCGCATATCTGATTTTCACCGGCATACGCGAATTTTTCAAAAAAGATGACCGATAGTCGTACCTGTCGGTCATCTTTTATCTTACACTTCCGGTTTTACGGCTTTTTCATAAAGCGCATAAACCTCTTTGTCCGGCTTTTTCGATAACAGCGATACGACGACGGCAAGCACAAGGCTTATGATCGTTCCGGGGATGATCTCATATACACCCGTCGGCGCCTTGAGGAAAGCAAGCCAAAGAATATCGGCAGCGGCGCCGGAGACAATTCCGGCTATGGCACCGGAGAACGTGAAGCGCTTCCAGAAATGCGACAGCATGATCGCAGGACCGAATGCCGCGCCGAACACGCCCCATGCGTTTTCGACAAGTCCCATGATCGTTCCGCTGTTCGGATTTGATGCAATGAGAACGGCGATGACGGAAATGATCAGAACGACGATCCTGCCGGCCCACATCATTTCCTTATCCGATGCGTTTTTGCGGAAAACGGGCTTGTAAACATCGCTTGCAAATGCGGACGCCGACGCGAGAAGCTGGCTGTCCGCCGTGCTCATGGACGCCGCGAGGATCGCGGAAAGCAGGATTCCGGAAATGGCAGCCGGGAATATTCTGCGTACCATCGTGATGAAAACGACCGATGAATCTTCTATTTCTCCGAGGAAAAGCCGCCCCGCGACAGCGGAAAGCACCGAGAAAATAAGTATGATAAATGTCCACGATATACCTATGACGCTCGATTTTCTGAGCTCTTTATGAGAACGCACGGACATAAAGCGCACGATGATATGCGGCATACCGAAATAGCCGAGGCCCCAGCCGAGGCCCGAAGCTATATCCTGCCAGCTTGACGTGAAGCTCCAGAAGTTCTCCGGCATCGTCGTATTCACGGCTCCGCCGCCCGATTTTATGATAAACAGCGCGAAAATCGGAGCGACCAACAGGGCGGCGAGCATGAGAAGTCCCTGGAAAAAGTCCGTCCAGCAGACGGCTGAGAAGCCCCCGAGGAACGTATACGCAATGATGATAAGCGCCGCGATATACATGGCAAGCTTTGCGTCGATCCCTATGACGGTATTGAACAGCGTTCCGCACGCCTTGATGCTCGACGCAGCATAAATCGTATACGCCAAGAGGAATATAATAGCGCAGATGATCTGCAGGGAACGGTTTTTCGTTTTAAATCTGTTTGTCAGATACTGCGGCAGTGTTATGGAATCATCTGCCTCGATCGTAAAGCGGCGAAGACGCGGCGCTTCGAATATCCAGCTCATGGCATAGCCGATCGCAAGTCCTATCGCTATCCACGTCTGTCCCATACCGAATGCGTAAATAGAGGCGGGAAGCCCCATCAGTACCCATGCGCTCATATCCGACGCGCCGGCGGACAGAGCCGAAACCCACGCGCCCATATTTCTCCCGCCGAGAAAATACTCTTTTTCTCCCCCATTTTTCGATTTCAGGAAGAAATAAAAGCCTATACCCAGCATAAATACAAGATAAACAATAAAAATTACAAGCTCAACGACCTTCATAAACAAACCACCTGACATAAAAACTGATACAAAATGTATGTAATACACGCATTATATCTGCAATGGCGTCAAATTTCAACAATATTTTTCATATTTTACATGAAATAATTTAATGTATTCTGTTGCAATATCGGATTTTATGATATAAAATGCAATACACGGGGGTGATTTTATGAGCCTGAAAAAATACGAGACGTTTGTAAAAACCGTTGAGCTCGGAAGTCTGACGAAAGCCGCAGACGCTTTGAATCTCACGCAGTCGGCAGTAAGCCATATATTGATGAGCCTTGAATCCGAGCTTGGTTTTGAGCTTCTTCTCAGGAGCAGAGGAGGAATACGCCTTACCGCTGCGGGAGAAAAGCTTTTGCCCTTGATGAAGGAGGTCCTTGCCAAGAACGACGAGCTTGAAAAGCTTGCCAGCAAGATCAAAAATTCCGGTGCAGCCGTGCGCGTCGGAACATTTACGAGCGTTGCCGTGAACTGGCTGCCGCGCATAATCAAAGAGCTGCGAAAAGCACATCCCGAAATCGACATTGATATTTTCAGTGGGGATTATCACGATGTTGAACAATGGCTCATATCAGGGCAGGTCGATGTCGGCTTTGTCGCCATGCCCGCTCCGGCTGAGCTTGCAACCATACCGCTGATGGATGATCCGCTGCTTGTCATACTGCCGAACTCACATCCGCTTGCGCAATACGACATCGTACCCGCGGACAGGATTGCAAATGAGCCGATCATCAGTCTTTTGCAGACATCGGCGCAGGATATTACCCGGGCGCTCGGCTCCGTCGGCATAAAGCCCGATATCAAATACACAACAAAGGATGATTACGCGATAATCGCAATGGTGCGAGAAGGTCTCGGAATAGGCATTATGCCCGGGCTTCTTTTAAACGGCATTGACAGAGATATAGCCGTAAGGCCGATATCGCCGCACGCAAGCCGCACGATCGCGCTCGCTTTTTCCGACAAAGCGAAAAAATCCGAAAGCATCTCCGTTTTCTCGGACTTTGTCCGTGATTGGGTGCTCAGGAATACGTAAAATTTTCAATACCATACGAAAACAGGCTGCTTTCGGGCAGCCTGTTCAAATCTTCGACAAAGTCTGCCCGACTTTGCCGAAGAAAAAACTCGCGCTCCATCGCATCGGGCTTTGCCCTCTTTGGTCGGCGCGAGGGCAAGCTATGCTTGCCTCAGGGTGTTTTTGCGGCGGCAAAGCTACCCCAAAAACAGATCCGGTTTCATTCCTCCGCTTCGCGGAGGAACTCTGTGAGACTTTGTCTACAGCCTGTTAAACTATCGGCAAATGCGACAGTTTTTGCCGATAGTTTTGTTTACATAATGCATCCTTGCAAAAGCCGACACAAAATTCCCCGATAATTATTGTTTTGCCTTGCCTGTTTTGACGTATTTTTCACTCAAGCGGTAATAAAATCTTCAGTATATTCATATTCACCTCGGAATATGCTGTAAAGGGGAAATTAAATTGAATAACGATAAGCTTGCATTGCGTAGGAAAAACAGTCTTCCGTCCTTAAGGTCCCGTCTCGGCAGACTGCCCGTTTTCACATTGAGATTTGCTGTCGGGTTTGTATTGTCGTGCGGAAAAATGTTTGGCGGTCTTTCGCCGTTCGGCGTATCCTATGCCGCGGCACTCGCCGTGACGCGTTCGGCGCCCGCAGCGGCACTTGGTGCGGCGCTCGGTTATGCAGCCGCAAACGGGCTTGAAACCTGCATAAAATACATAGTTTCCATGCTGCTGATCCTGACCGCCGTAAAAACCTTTTCAAAGCTCAGACCCGGTCTGCGCGAATGGGTTTGCCCCGTATGCGCGTTTGCGATCACGGCAACGGTCTCGTCGGCGTTTGAGCTCATCGGAAGCCACGGCGTTGACTCGTTTCTGCTTTGTTTTTCCGACAGCGCCCTGTGCGCTGCGGGTGCGTATTTTTTCAAAAAAGCAATTTTGAATTTTTCCTCCCGGCTTGATTTTTCACGCAGCACGGACATTCTGCATACGGTCAGCGTGATCATGTTTCTCGCCGCCATGATACTGCCTTTATGTGCCGTAAAAATCTTCGGAATGATCTCGCTCGGAAGAATAGCGGCGGTGATGTGCGTCATTGTGTTTGCATACAAGGGCGGCGTTGCGTCGGGAGCCGCAGTCGGCATCTGCCTCGGCGCGGCAATGGACTGTGCCTGCGGGCTGTTCTGGTTTACCGGCGCATACGGTATTATCGGGCTTACGGCGGGAGTACTTTCAAAACAGGGAAAAGCGATCTTCATTCTCTCTGCCGTTCTGTCCGACGCCGTTCTCGCCATTGCCTGTATGGACATGCCCATCGTACCCGCGTGCTTGTATGAAATGTTTATCGTGTCCATGCTTTTCATCATCATTCCGAATTCGTTTTTAAACAAGCTTGAGGCATATTTGCCCTCCCCTGTTTCCTCGTTCGGGCAGATGCGCTCACGGCAATACATAACCGCGCGCCTGAAAAAAGCGTCCGAAGCATTTGAAATGCTCTTTAAAACCGTTCGCACGGCCTCCGGCACGAGCAAAAACGAAAGCGATATCGCGGCGATCTTTGACAGGACGGCCGAAAAGATCTGCCGAAGCTGCCGTTTATCCTCCGTGTGCTGGATATCCGATTATCAAACGACGCTGAACGCTCTGAACAGTGTTTCCTCGCTGATGCTTTATAAGGGAAAGCTTGATATATCCGATCTGCCGGATTATTTCAGGCAGTCCTGCTGTGACGCGCAGGGTTTTATAGATTCGCTGAATGATGAGCTTCGCGGGTTTGCGTACCGAAAGCAGTACAGAGCGCGCCTTTTGAACAGTCAGAAAGCCGCATTCGGGCAGTATGAGGATATTGCCGGTATCTTATCCGATTTTTCCTCCCAGCTTGAAAAAGAGAGCGTATGCGAGTCCGTGCTTGAAAGCAAGCTGAAAAAATACCTTATATCACTCGGCATAAGCGGTGACGTGGCGGTTTACCGATGCGGGAAAGGGCGGCTCCGTGCGGAAATATCAAAAGACGCCGCATCAAAATTAAAGCGCCGCAAAAGCTATCTTACCGACCTTTCCTCCCTTCTCGGAGAAGCCCTTATCGAAGCGGACGCAAACGGTGAATTTGAAGTATTCAGCACCGCGGAGCCGTATATAGCCTCGGTCGGTACCGCTTCGATCGGCCGCAAGCATTCCAGCGTTTCCGGCGACAGCGGGGCGTATTTTAAAACCGACTCCGGCATTCTGCACGTTATCTTATCCGACGGCATGGGCACGGGCATGGAGGCGGAAAAATACAGCAAGCGTTCCGTATCTATCCTCAAATCATTTCTGCGGGCGGGCGTTGCCGCGGGCTCGGCTGTACGGATCCTCAATGACCTGCTGCTTTTAAAAAATCAGGATGACACGGACTGCTGTACGATCGACCTCATAAGCATTGATCTTTTCAGCGGCAAAACGGAAATGTACAAATACGGCGCGGCGGCTTCCTATGTCAAATCCGGTGAAAAAGTCAACAGGATCGCCGGACGAAGCCTTGCCTGCGGGCTTGGCTTTCCGCCCGAGGATTCTCCGGACAGATTCAATGTTACGCTTCTGCCCGGCAGCTTTGCCGTTCTCGTCAGTGACGGCGTGACATCGGACGGACAGGACATCTGGCTTTTTGAGCTGCTGAAAAAATACGGCGGCGCTGACCCGAAGGAGCTTGCACGCACAGTCGTAAAAACCGCTGCCGAGCGCTACGGCACAGATGACGACATGATGGCGCTTGTAATATATGTTGATGAGCGAAAATGAATACTTTCAGACTGATAAGGGGAGAATCAAAAATGAAATCAAGCAGGAGGTGCATCACCATGGTCAAGGGTAAGTCCCGCAGAGTCATCGTCGTTTCCTCACCCGACAAACGTCTTTTTGAAGAGGCAATTTTCTTTGTAAATGAGGACATGCTGAAAAAAGAAGGCGTGTCCCCTGATATGGTCGTCAAAGAGGCACAACGGACAGCAGAGCGATATATCAGAGAACACTTTTCGTCAAGCCGTATCGGTTTTCATTTTTCTCCGATTTTTTACTGTGCCTGCGGCGTTTTGTTCACAGGGCTTATCTGGGTCATAACAGACTTAATATGAAATTTTATTAATTCCGGGGGACTTT
>JAZRYQ010000162.1:0-2752 GCA_045600805.1 Candidatus Alloscillospira sp.
ATGATAATTTTACGAAAATTTTTAAAAAACATCTTTAAATCCGAGAAAAAATGTTATAGAATTAGAAAAAGTATAAATATACCGCAAATACAGGGGTATTTATTAAATCATACTGAGGAGATAACAGATGAAACTGAAAAAAGCAGGTATCATTACTAAAATAGTTGTGATCGCTTTGGCTTTATTTGCTGCTATAACAATAATCATCAACAACGAAAGGACAAATCAGGTAAAAGCTCAGACGGAAGCTTACCGTCAGGAATCAATGGAGCTTGAAATAGAAAACGCGGAACTTAATTATTCTGTCGAACACAGCGGTGAGGATGAGGCTATCGCAGATATTGCCCACGATGATCTGGATCTTGTCGGCGCTGACGAAAAGGTGTTTTACGATTCAGGCAACTAATCTTTAACAAATATTTTTTACAAATGAGAGGGTTTTTCTTACTTTATGAAGCTGGAAACGGGAACCATCGTGACAGGCAAAGTCACAGGCATCACTAAATTCGGAGCTTTTGTTACAATCGCGCCCGGAAAATCGGGGCTTGTACATATATCCGAAATCGCCAACACCTATGTAAATGACGTCCATGATTTTTTAATCGAAGGTCAGGAGGTCAAAGCAAAAGTCATCAATATTGATGATAACGGACGTATCAATCTTTCTATCAAAGCCGCTTTGCCGGCACCCGAGCCTTCCGCGCAGAAGCAGGAAAAGAGCCCTTCTTTTTCTGCGACAAAAAAGCCCTCAGCAGAAGCAAAACCGCTTCCCCGCCCTCAGCATTCGCAGGTCCCGCCGAGTGACGGATATGTTCCGCAGACCTCCGGCGATGCGCTTTTCGAGGATAAGCTGAAAAGATTCATGCAGGATTCCGACAGCAAAATGGCGGGTGTCCGCCAGTATGCGGAAAGAAAAACAAGCCGCAGAAGAGGAAAATAACTTAAAAAATTTTTGCCCGCCTTACAGCGGGCAATCCATTGAAAAAAGCGGTAAATCACATTTAACTTTTTGATTTACTATAATAAACGGAGGATACTTTATGACACTGGGACAGAAAATCAAACAGGCGCGTCTTGACCGCGGAATGACACAGAAAGAGCTTGTCGGAGACCAGATCACGCGAAATATGCTGTCGCAAATCGAGAACGACGTTGCGACGCCGTCCGTCAAAACACTTGAATATTTGGCAGGGCGTTTAGGCCTTTCTGCATCGTATCTGATGTCGGACCTCATGCTTTCCGATGGAACAAGCCCCGATGGTCTTGATGAAATGCGCAGAGCGTACAGACAGGGCCGCTTTGATGACTGCATATCTCTGCTTGAAAATTCGCAGACTGCCGGCACAACAGACGAGGGATATCTCCTTCGTTCGCTCGCGGCTTTATCGGCGGCAAGAGAAAAGGTCGAAACAATGGAATACGAAAAAGCAAAGGAATACGCGGAATCCGCCGACTATTACAACAAGCAGGGTCTTTATTATTCCGCCGAAATCGACGCCGAAATGAGTCTTATTCTTGCCGAATGTGCCAACAACACCGAGGTTTCCGAATTTGCGTTCAACGAATCGGAATATCTGCGCGCGGTACACTCCATAAGCTTTGCAGAGCGCTATAAGCTTGCAACGGCAGAGAACGCGCTGCGCCGCGGTGAGCTTGACAAGGCCGAGAAGATCCTCGAGAAAATAACCGATGCAGATATCGCCGCAAGAAAGCTTCTTGTCGCAGGTGAAATCGAGCTTGAACGCGGAGCGCTTGAAAAAGCGCGTGACACACTGATCCGCGCGGAAAAAGCGGGACTTCACGGAAAAAGGATATTCCGCGATATCGAGATATGCTGCCGCGAGCTCGAGGACTACAAGATGGCATATCATTACGCGACGCTGCAAAAATAGGTATTTACAAAAAAATTAATGATGCTATAATAGTAAATGAAAATCATTATCATTAAGAAGCGTGCCGCACTTTACGCAGCTCTCAATATAAATGATTAAATTAACTTTTTGGAGGAAATAGCATGAAAAAGTACGTATGCCCCGTATGCGGTTATGTTTATGAAGGCGAAGAGCCCCCTGAGTTCTGCCCGCAGTGTAAGGTTCCCGGCTCACGCTTCAATGAAGTCGTTGAAGAAATGGCGTGGGCGGCAGAGCATGTGGTCGGCGCGGCAAAGGGCGTTCCCGAAGATATCATTGCGGATCTTCGCGCAAACTTTGAAGGCGAATGCAGCGAAGTCGGTATGTATCTTGCCATGGCAAGAGTTGCTCACAGAGAAGGCTATCCCGAAATCGGCCTTTACTGGGAGAAGGCAGCTTACGAAGAGGCTGAGCACGCGGCAAAATTTGCTGAGCTTCTCGGCGAAGTCGTAACAGACAGCACAAAGAAGAACCTCGAAATGCGCGTAGAAGCCGAGAACGGCGCAACAGCAGGCAAGACGGATCTTGCTAAGCGCGCAAAGGCTCTCAACCTCGATGCTATCCATGACACAGTACACGAAATGGCCCGCGACGAAGCCCGCCACGGCAAGGCATTCGAGGGTCTGCTGAAGAGATACTTCGGTTAATTGGATAATAAATCAAAACACGTTGAAAGGATGGATCAAAAATGATCCATCCTCCAGCTTGTCGAGAAACCCGGTTGCAGGTTAGGCTGCAGCCGGGTTAAAAACATATTAGGCGCATGAAACGCAAAATTCACGGAAAAAGCACAAAAGAGAGGAAGCTTTCCACTTCCAATTCGCCAGCTTTTTCAGATTCAT
>JAZRYQ010000163.1:0-2339 GCA_045600805.1 Candidatus Alloscillospira sp.
CATGTAAATATCAAATATCGTGCTCATGGGAATCGGTGAGCCGCTTGATAATTTCGATAATGTCATCCGGTTTTTGAAAATCATCAACGATCCCGACGGAATGAACATAGGAATGAGACACATTTCTCTTTCAACGTGCGGAATTACAGAAAAAGTTGACAAACTGGCAGATTATAATTTACAATTAACCTTATCGGTTTCGCTTCATGCGCCCGACGATGAAACGCGCTCGAAAATCATGCCGGTGAACAGACGGTACGGAGTGGATAAGGTGCTTGACGCCTGCGCAAGATATTTTGAAAAGACAGGCAGAAGGATATCATTTGAATATTCAATGATAGACGGCGTGAACGATACCCCGTATCACGCAGGACTTTTGGCTGACAAGCTTGCCGGAACGGGAAGCCATGTGAATCTGATCCTGCTCAACAACGTAGAAGAACGCCCGCTCAGACCGAGCACAAAGGAGCATCTGCGGGAGTTTATGAAAATACTGACAGACAGAGGGATCAATGTAACGGTGCGGAGAAAGCTCGGAGGAGATATTGACGCTTCGTGCGGGCAGCTTCGCAGAAAGCACACGGTTAACGGTGAATGATATGAATTATTACGGAATTACGGATGTTGGAAAAATAAGAAAAGACAATCAGGATACTTTTCGATGTGAGGTACTGCCGACGGGCGAAGGCGTACTGGCAGTGGTATGTGACGGTATGGGCGGCGTGAACGGCGGCAGCATTGCAAGCGCTCTTGCGGCAGACACATTTGTGAGTGTTGTTCTTGAAAGGTTTAACGAGTCGTGCGCAGAGGCGTGCATTGCTCAGCTTTTGCAGGAGGCTGCGGAAGACGCCAACAAAGCGGTGTACGAAAAAGCGGGGCTGGATATAACGCTTCGCGGAATGGGTACAACGCTTGTCGCCGCGGTGACCACGGGAGATTACGCAATGCTTGTCAACATAGGGGACAGCCGCGCGTATATCATTACGGAGTCTGACGGCATACGGCAGATAACGCGGGATCATTCGGTCGTTGAGGATCTTGTCAGTCTCGGCAATATTACGAGAGAAGAAGCCAAAAATCATCCGAACAAGAATCTGATCACGAGAGCGATCGGAACATCACCCGAATGTAAGGGCGATCTGTTTAAAGTAAAGCTGAACGAGAATGACCGGATCCTCCTTTGCTCTGACGGATTGTCAAACATTATCGAGGATGACAAGCTTCTTGAATACGCAGGTAAATATGATGACTTAAAGCAGTGCTGTGATGAGTTGCTCGAATACGCGCTTGAACTCGGCGCGCCCGACAATGTCACGGCGGTACTTCTCAGTATATAGCTTTTCCGGGAGGATCTGAATATGGAAAACCATGATAAGTATATCGGCAAAATGCTCGATAACCGTTATGAAATACTTGAAAGAATCGGCACCGGCGGTATGGCAGTTGTGTACAAAGCAAGATGTCACAGATTAAACCGGCTTGTCGCCGTCAAGATCCTGAAGGAAGAGCTTGCGGAGGACGAGGAATTCAGACGCCGCTTTAAAACGGAGTCACAGGCGATCGCGATGCTGTCGCATCCGAATATTGTAAGCGTTTACGATGTCAACCGCTCTGACAATACGGAGTACATCGTGATGGAGCTTATAAACGGCATTACGCTCAAACAATATATAAACCGCAAGGGCGTATTAAACTGGAAGGAAACGCTCCATTTCTCAACGCAGATTTTAAAAGCCCTCGACCATGCGCATTCCCGCGGAATAATCCACCGCGATATAAAGCCGCATAATATAATGATTTTGAAGGACGGAAGCGTAAAGGTCGCTGATTTCGGCATTGCGCGGCTTATTTCAAGCCAGAATACCATGACGCAGGAGGCGCTCGGCTCCGTACATTACATTTCTCCCGAACAGGCAAAGGGCGCACAGGTCGATGAAAGAACCGATATTTATTCTCTCGGCGTCGTTATGTACGAAATGCTCACGAGCAGACTTCCGTTTGTGGGCGATTCACCCGTTTCCGTTGCCATCCAGCATATCAGCGCGATACCGCTCATGCCGAGAGAGATAAACCCGGAGATACCGGCGGGACTTGAGCAGATAGCCATGCGCGCCATGGAGCCGAATCTCGATAAGCGTTATAAAAACGCGCAGGAAATGCTCGATGATCTTGAGATATTCCGCAAAAACCCGTCTGTTACGTTTGACTTTGATCTGACAACGGCCGGCTCCGATAATCAGGAGGACGGCGTGATGCCGCCTGTACAGCCGGTGCCGAAGCCGATCAAACCGCAGACGCCGAAGCGGGAAATATCAAACGACGCATATCATGAAAGCAAA
>JAZRYQ010000164.1:0-4123 GCA_045600805.1 Candidatus Alloscillospira sp.
CACCATCAAGCTCCAGGAAGAAAAAATCGAAACCTTCTTCTCGACAAAAGCCGTTAAAATCGACAACGGCGGCGTTCTGTGCAAAACCGATGACGGAGAGAGATATTTTGAAGCGGATACGGTCATTTACGCTGTCGGACAGAAAGCCCTTGCGGAGGAAACGGCGGCCTTGTATGACTGCGCAGCGTATTTCTACCCGATAGGCGACTGCGTACTGCCGAGAAATATATCCGACGCAAATCTCGCCGGCAGGTCGGTCGCGCAGAATATCGGGAGACATTGAGAATTGACATACGATGTTGAGATAATCAGAACATCGCGGAAAAGCATCGGGATACAGATCAATAACGACGGAAAAATAATCGTTCGCGCTCCGTACTTTGTTTCGGAGCGCGAAATAAAAGCTTTGCTTGAATCGAAAAGAGCGTGGCTTGACAGAAAGCTGAGCAAAATCAAGTGTGATGTACCGATGCTGACCGAGAAAGAGATAAACACGCTCAAAAAGCGGGCAAAGCAGTATATTCCCGCACGAGTCGCGTATTATTCAGAGCTTACCGGCATCGGGTATTCCCAAATCACGATACGATGCCAGAAAACAAGATGGGGAAGCTGCTCGGACAAGGGAAATCTGAATTTCAACTGTCTTCTGATGCTTGCGCCTGAGCGTGTTCTTGACAGCGTAATTGTGCATGAGCTTTGTCACAGAAGGGAAATGAATCATTCAAAACGCTTTTACGAGCTTGTTTACAGCATAATGCCGGATTATGATACAAATCACAGATGGCTTACGGAAAACGGCCCTGCCCTTATGGCAAGGTATTACAGATAAAAAAGCTGCGGCATTGTCATTCATTGCCGCAGCTTTCAACTATACATTTTATTTTCTCAAAAACAGAATTCCGAGACAAACCGGACCGCAGTGACAGGAGATCGTACAGCCCGCGTTTGTGACCATAATGCGCTCAAAACCGAATTCACGGAGCATTTCGTGGAGCTTATTCGTAATTTCCTTCGGGGTACGGACGGTTGATGTTAAAAACACGTATCGTTTGTCGATGTCTTCCCGGTTAAAAAGCCTGTCACGCACATACTGCATGATCACACTTGAAAATGAGCCGCGGTATTTTTTCCCGACGCACATTTTTCCGCTGTGAACTTCAATGCACGGCTTCAGCTTTAAGAGATTTGCCCCGAGAGAGGCAAGAGCTGAGCAGCGCCCGCCCTTGTAAAGATATCGGAGCGTATCAATGACAAAGCTTGATTCAACGCGCTTTGCGTATGCGGAGATCGCAAGCTGTATTTCTTCAATGGGAACATTGCATTGAGCCATTTCCGCAGCTTTTATGATCAAAAGCCCGATGCCGGTTGAAAGATTTGCCGAATCTATGACAAACACGCCGCCGACCTCAGCGGCAGCTCTGCTTGCGTTTGCATAGCCGGAGGACATTTCACTGCTGATATTGAAATGAATTACCGCGTCATATTCTTTTCTGAGCGCTGAAAAGACTTCGATGTAATCCGCTTCGTTTACGGAGGCAGTGCTGCAAATGCCTGCGCCGCTGTCCACGTATTCGAATACATCCTCGGGCGTTATTTCAATTCCGTCTTTGAAAGACTGCGTGCCGCGGATGATGTACAAAGGTACGATGGTTATGTCGTATTCAGAAATCAGCTCCGGAGATAAATCACAGGTACTGTCCGCACTGATCTTAATTTTCATCATATTGCTCCTTAAAACCGAGTAATAGCGTAATTATAATATATAATCTCAATTTTGGCAAGCGGAGATTGCTCAGAAATAAATAAACTTTGTGTCCGCTCCGCAGCAGCCGACTTCGTCATATTTGAACGGATAGCGTTCTTCCTTACCGGAAACGGTTTTATCCGCCGGAAGCACATATTCGCTGACGCGCGTTTCACAGTAATTTTCAAATACGTCATTCAAAAGCACTATTTTGCTGTATTGCTTATCTTTCGCGTTTTTTTCATACCATGAGAGAAATTCATTTTCGTTAACGTAGTTCATCCCAATACCCCCAGCATGATATGGTTATTATATTATTTTTTTGTAAGCCCGTCAACATAATCCGTCGTCATACTTGAAATATTCACAATTCGGTAATAAAATATAACAAAAGGGGGTACGCTGCTTGAAGTTTCTCAAAAAACAGCCGCCGGCAAGACTGATCGCCGCAGGCTTTTTCATAGTAATGCTGATCGGCGCCGTATTACTGTCCCTGCCGCTCAGCAGGACGCCTGAAAACAATATGTCTTTTCTTGACTGTATATATACTTCGACAAGCGCTGTGTGCGTTACGGGGCTTGCTGTAGCGGATACGGGCGCCTCCTTTACGGGCTTCGGGCAGGCTGTACTGTGTCTGCTTGTGCAGATAGGCGGCCTCGGCGTTGCTTCCGTCGGAGCGGGCGTTATCATGGCGATAGGCAGAAAGGTCAATATGAAGGGCAGAGCGCTTATCAGCGAAGGCGCGAATTTCGGCTCCGGTAAAGGCGCGGTAAAATTTCTGCGCAGAGTTTTGGCGATAACTTTTATCACGGAATTTATCGGTGCTGTGTGCAGCTTTTTTGTATTTATTAAAGATTATTCGCCGCTCAGGGCGATATGGTACAGCGTGTTTCATTCGATAGCGGCGTTTAATAATGCAGGCTTTGATATTCTCGGAACAGGCACGAGCCTGTACGTATATAAGGATAATGTCGCGATGAATCTCATCACGTCGCTGCTTGTCATCATCGGCGGGATCGGCTTTCTCGTCATCATGGATCTGCGGGATAACCGTCTGAATTTCAAAAAGCTGACGCTTCATTCCAAAGTCGTGCTTACCATGGCGGCAGTGCTGCTTGTCGGCGGCACGGTGCTGTTGAAGCTCACAGAGGGCTTTTCGTGGATGTCTGCGTTTTTTGCGTCCATGACCGCGAGAACGGCAGGCTTTGCAACGGACCCGTACAGCACGTTTTCATCGCCGGGACTTCTTATCGTGTGCATCCTCATGTTCATAGGCGCCTCCTCCGGCTCGACCGGCGGCGGCATTAAAACAGGTACGATGTTCGTACTGTTTCACGGAATACGTTCAGCGGCGACCGGTAAAAAATCAAAAGCATTCAAATGGAGCATACCGAAGGATGCATTTTATAAAGCGGCTGTCATCACGCTCATGGGATTTTTTATCGTCGTTGTCGGAACGGTGCTCACGCTTGTTTTTGAAAAAGACATCAGCGTCATGGACGCGCTGTTTGAAATGGTGAGTGCTTTCGGAACGGTAGGGCTTACGACCGGTATAACCGGAAGTATCACGGCGCCGACGAAGCTTCTGACTGTGCTCATCATGTTCACGGGAAGACTCGGCCCGCTTACCATGGCGTCCTTATGGCACTTTAAGGGAGAAGAAAGAGCGGAATTTCCGGAAGGAAATTTGCCGGTCGGATAACGGAGGAGTTCAATGAAAAAACAAAATAAGCAAAAGAAACAGAATACACAAAACACGCAGAATAAACATACTGAATCGCTGACTTACGGGATCATCGGTCTCAATCATTTCGGAAAAGAGCTTGCCATGAGCCTTATCAGGCAGGGACGCGAGGTACTGGTCGCGGATACCGATGCCGAAGCCGTTGCGCAGATGCGCGAATTTACGGAAAATGCGTATATCGTAAAGGGATATGATAAAAAGACGCTTGCCGAAACGGGAATCCATAACTGTGATGTGGCGGTCTCGTGTATAAGCGACAAGACAGATACCTGTATCCTTACGGCGCTGCACCTTGTTTCGTTTGGCATCCCACGCGTTATAGCCCAGACCTCCAGCGAGGACGAAGCGGAGGTGCTTACAAAGCTCGGTGCGGAAGTCATTTTCCCGGAACGTGATATGGCTGTGAGACTGGCAAGACGCCTTGAGCCGACGGAGATCATCAACTATATAGAGCTCAGTGAAAACATTGATATATCGAAAGTCAAAGTGCCGAAAAGCATAGTCGGAAAAACAGTGCTGGAGGCAAATGTCCGCAGAATTTACGGCCTGAACATCATCGCAGTCGAAAACGGAGATGATATAGAGACAAACATTGATATCAATCATGTTTTTTCCTCCGATGAAATGCTCATCGT
>JAZRYQ010000165.1:0-2345 GCA_045600805.1 Candidatus Alloscillospira sp.
TCCAGTGCTTCGTAGATCCGGTCCATTTCTTCTTTTGTATATTTCATATCCAGTGAATGCGGAAAGATGAGGTTATAGGAAAACTCCTCTGTTTTCATGCAATAATCTATGATGACCGTACTGCCATTCCTGAGCTTAACAGGGATGGATTTTTTTGTTTCTCTGACTCCACCCCATTTGTATTCATTGTTGTAGTGCTTATAGGCGTACTGCATAAAACGCAGGCAGGCAGAATAAAAGTTCGGGAGCGTGAGATGTTCGTCAATATCGTCTGTTACATATTGAAAAAGCGCATCGGGTGAAGCTGTCTGCATCAACTGCCGTCCGTAGACATATCTGCACCATGCGGCGAAATACGTATTTGCAAGATGATATGTGGATTGCTTGCTGCCTTCCGGCTTTTCAGCAACAGCAAATCCTTTTTCTATAAGAGCTTCAATATATTTCAGACATTTGTTGTTCGGAAAGCCGACATCTTTGGCTATTTCGCTGAGCCTGCAATGCCCGTCTGCCATACTCTTGAGTATGGAGAAATAGCTTTCCGGTGTACGGAAATGCTCATTGAGCATCACAGGCAGAACCGTTGAGAACGCTGAATCCGGTTCAAGCAATATACGCACATTCTCCTCATACGACATATTCTCGTCCAGGTCTTTAGCTACAGCCATCATACCGCCGGTTAAAGCATGCAGTCTCACGGTATCGTATTTCTCATATGCCGGAAAAAGCTTAATAAATTCGGCTATCGAGCGGTGCCAGATGCGAACGGAATGATAAAAATATCTTTCTTCTTTGTAGATGTTGCACAGCACAAGAGCGTGTTTCCCATTCCAATAATGCGCGAATCGCGAATCGCATTCCCGCATTGCATCGTTTGTCTCGTCTTCAAAGATAACAAGCGTGTGTTTTCCTGAGCGTATCTTCATAAACGCATCAACGGCTTCGCTTATCGTTGTTATATCTGTTCTTCCTGGGAGATAAGCGCGAATGAAGCTCTGCACAGCTTCGTTATACGTTAACCTCGAAAAAGAAAAATAATATACACCGGTACGGGAACGAGCAAGCTCCTGTGCCGCTTTTGTTTTTCCGCTGCCTTTCGGCCCGTAAATTACAAACTGATCCTCGTGAGGATTTTCTTTGTCGAAACAAACGTGATTCCATTCTGCCGCTATGTGTGCAATGTCTTTTGATAAATCAAATTTCATATCAAAATAATCCTATCATAATATGACTTTCTGACAGCATATCACGAAAACAGCTCATTTTCAAGAAGACGGCAGAATCGTAAAACGACAGAAACCTTGATATTACGGGCTTTTTGATGATGCTGAAAATTTTTTAAAAATATTTTCGGAAAATACCCCGTTAAAAAACCTATAGGAGTAGAAGCACAAAAACAGAAAGTGTTTCGAAGACAATTGAATAGCCGTTACCGAAACAGATATGACTGCGCGATGACATGAGCGCTGCGACGCCGTGGTGAGACTCCGGGGCAGGTACAGAAAAACGATATCGGAAGTACGGTGTAAAGAAATAATAATTGATAACTGCTCCCACAAATCCGGGAGCGAAAGGAGGTGAAAATCACGATGGTCAGAAATCAACCCACTCAAAGAAGGGAGATGATGAAGCATGGGAAAGATTCAACTGATCGATGCAGAGACCCTGTATTACAAGCCCCTTGAGCATCCGAAAATGCTCATTGACGGCGTCCTGTCAGACGGCCTTGCGATTATGGCCGGTGACTCAAAAATCGGCAAGAGCTGGATGGTACTCTGGATGTGCCTCCAGATCAGCAAGGGCGAGCCGGTATGGGGGCTCCCTACAAGAAAGACAGATGTCGTTTATCTCGCTTTGGAAGACCGCGAGTGGCGCGTCCAACAGCGTATGCAGGACCTGACGGATACTCCGCCGGATAATCTTCATTTCGGCTTCTCCTGCGGTCAGCTCGGTGCTGAGCTGGAAAGCCAGATCGAGGACGTATTGAAGGACTATCCCTCCACGGGGCTGCTCTTCATTGATACTCTTCAGATGGTAAGGGACAATATTTCCTCAAAGGTCAATGCCTACGCGCAGGACTACAAGGATCTGTCATCGCTGAAGAAGATAGCAGACAACCACGGCATCTGCATCTTCGTCGTACACCACACCCGCAAGGAACGGGACGGCGGCAATATCTTCAATGATATGACTGGCTCGACCGGTATCATGGGTGTGGCGGATACCGGCATGATCCTGCGTAAGGAGGACCGATTCGGAGACAATGCCACCCTCTGCATCACCGGACGTGACGTGGAGGAGAAAAAACTGAAAATGTAGATGTGCGGCGTCAAATGGGAGATCAC